>JAGPKJ010000112.1 GCA_018053995.1 Lachnospiraceae bacterium
TTGTCACACCTGCATTTTTACATATAGTCCGTAATGATGCCTGCATATATCCCTTCGCGATAAATTCTGTGTTCGCGCTCTCCAGCAGTGTCTGCCTGGTCTCTTTATCTTCGCTCATATTCCGCACCCTGGAAACATCCAAATGTCAGTAGCACTTTCAGATTGTCTTGCTGCACATAACGCTGTTATGTTGGCGATATTTATAATATAACTAAAATCAGATCCTGTCAAACCTCGTAATGTAGGTGCTATAGTAATATGTTATTTGTTTCAAAAAAATCATTTTCTACCTGTTAGTGGCTGGCGGAATTAGCCACCGCGGATATTGCTGATCTAGCTTTCGCATGGTATTGTGATCGCATCTTATGAAAATGTGATTGATGTAAAGGAGAACAAAATATGGCACTTACAAATGATGATCTGCTTTCAATCTCAAATTTAATGGATGATAAACTATCACCTATCGAAAATCGAAGCCCGCTGAACAAACGAATCCTATCGAATTCCATTTGATATCACTTACACTTTTAACCTGCTTTTCTTCTTTTTGACATTCTGACAATTTCATCGGTCTGTTATAATACTTACATTCAAAGACATCATATCCATCTGCCCTCACTTACGCGTCTGCTCTGTTACTCGCATCTGCGTTCATCATACTGATTTCTCCTGCTGAATTTTCGCTGAATTATTTTTCACTGAATTTATTTTCAGTAAAATCCGTGATGGTATATAAGTCAATCTTTGACCTCGTTTCTATATCTTCGTTGACCTCGTTTCTATATCTTCTGCCAATTTGCAAGGCTCTCCCGCATGTACCCGGCAACATCAAAATCATAGACTTTCCGCAGGCTCTCAGACGTGAGCACTTCATCAGCCTTCCCGTACGAAACGATGCGTCCGTCCTTCATAAATATCAGATTATCCGCGATCTGCATTGCAAGATTTATATCGTGGAAGACCCCGATCACTGTATGCCCATCTTCCTTAGACCACTTCTGCAAATAAGAGACGAGTTCCTGCTGATGCTTTAGATCAAGGTGATTTGTCGGTTCATCAAGAAGTATGACCGGTGCGTCCTGCGCAAATGTGCGTGCAAGATACACCCTCTGCAGTTGACCACCCGAAAGCTCCGTTATCCTGCGGTCTTTTATATCAAGAAGATTCGTTGTTTCAAGACACTTCATCACCGCGTCGCGGTCACCATCTGAATTCCCGCCAAATCTCTTCTCGCTGTGAAGGTAACGACCAAGCATTACCGTTTCATATACGGTATAGGAAAAGAACATGTCTGAAAACTGCGACATCATCGAAACGTCTGAGGCTATCTCTTTCCTTTTCATTTTCCGAAGATCATGTCTGTCTAATAGTATCTGCCCGCTGTACGGAAGAAGTCCCGTCATTGTCCTAAGAAGTGTCGTCTTGCCGCAGCCGTTTTCGCCAAGTATGCAGACGTTGCGACCGGCAGGAAGCCTGATAGATATGTCGTGAAGTACATTATTTGTATCGTAGCCAGCACAGACATTTTTCAATTCGAAACAGTTGATTTCAGTATGATCCGATGCGGCAGATACACGGTCTTCAACACTCATTTTATCTAAATTATCATGTTCAGTTTTATATTCCGCCATCATCACGCCTCCTTCCTGTCTTTATGAAAGAAGATATACATGAAGAACGGTGCTCCAATAAGTGCTGTCACTGCACCGACAGGCACCTCGACAGGCGCGGCGATAGTGCGTGAGATAAGATCAGCAACCGCCATAAATGAACCGCCAAACACTGCTGCCATAGGAATAGTCACGCGGTGCGCCGGTCCGAATATCCGCCTTACGACATGCGGCGCAATAAGATCGATAAATCCAATGACACCGGCAAAACATACCGCCGTACCTGTCATTGCTGCTGATATCACAAGCAGTGTCATCTTTACTTTATGAGTATCAACGCCTATCGTCATCGCCTGTTCATCGCCGAAAGTAAGGATATCCATTTCACGAGAGTATAGCGACAGAAGTACAGTTCCGATAAGGCATACTGGAAAAAGCACCGACACGTGGTACCATGTCCGCGACGAAAATGACCCCATCGTCCAGACTGTGAGCTGCTGGATATGCTGCTTGAACATTGCGGAAATAAGAGTAAGTATCGCATTTACAAATAGTGAAAGAACCATCCCGACAAGGATGATCGTCTGATTATGCATGTTCCTGTCAAGTCTTTCGGAAAAACCTATCGCCAGAAGAACTGTCGCAAGTCCGAAAACAAAAGCTGTAAGAGGCAATGTAAGAGATCCTATAAGCGGAAGTGAAAAACCGCTCACAATTATTATCGCTGCGCCGACAGACGCGCCGGATGAGACGCCGAGCGTATATGACGATGCAAGCGGATTCTGCAGCACACTCTGCATCACAGTCCCGCTGACCGAAAGCGCCGCTCCAACGAGAAATGCAGTAAGTACACGCGGCACTCTTATTTCCCAAAAGATAGAGACCGTATTGGCTTCTATGCCATCCGCAAGACTCACGCCAAATAGTTTATTCATGAAGATGGAGCATGACTGCGCCGGCGAAATATAAACAGACCCCACCCCGATACTGACGAGCAGTGCTAAGACTGCCGCCAGTATAGAGATGAGGACTTTTACTGTACATGTTCTATTATTTTCCGTATACTTCATACCTTTATAGCCATAATTCTGACTCCCTGATAATGCATATAATCAAAATATCTGATTCAATATTATTTTATAGTGGCAATTCACTCTGTCTTCAAGTCTGCATATTCATCAGGATATACCGCCTTTGCCATCTGGGCAAGTGCCTTCACGATATCTTCGCTTGGCATCATGACTGAAGCATTGTCTATGTAGTAAACTTCCTTATTCTTGACTGCGTTCACATTCTCCCAGCCTTTAAGAGCAAGGATAGATGAAACAGGATCTTTCTCTGCATCTGTGCCTGTAAGTATAACGTCAGGATTTTTCGCAACAGCATCTTCATCCGTGACAGATATCCAGCTCTCCTGATCACCAAGGATGTTCTTTGCACCGATAAGACTTATCATCTCGTCAATATAAGTGTCTTTTCCAACTGAGTAAATAGAAGGCGAACCACTTATCTCGAACAGGACTGTCTTCTGCTTGTCGGCCGGGCTAGTCTTTCCGATAGCGGCGATCTCATCGATAGAAGCCTGCATATCAGAAACGACCTTTTCACCCTTCTCATCTTCGCCTACGCATGAAGCGACAAACTTTATATCATCCTGAATACCGCTGATGCTTGAACTGCTCGGTATATCCGCAACACAGACACCGGCCTGTCTTACTGATGCAAACGCATCAGTGCCGTCAGATGAGCTCATCCCTGAAGTAAATACGATATCAGGTTTAAGTGAGACTATCTTCTCGCAGTCAGGTGACATCATATCGAACTGCGGGATTCCATCCGGAAGATCCGTTACGTACTGCGGTGAATATGTATCGCACGCAATGATCTTATCGCCAAGTCCAAGATCACACAGCATCTCTGTTTCAGCCGGTGAAAGCGATATGATTGCATTTATTGTATCCGGAACCGTTATCTCATTTCCACTACGATCTTTTGAAGGCTTCCCTGCTGTCTCAGTTGAAGCTGCAGTTGATGAACCTGCTTCTGTAGATGAGCCTGATGCCTGAGTCTCTGCTGATGCAGTTGTAACGGCAGAAGATTCTGCTACGCTCACCTGCGATGATGCTGTGTTTCCTGCTGCCCCTGTGCTTCCACAGCCTGTCATTCCGAGAGTAAGTGATGCTGCGATTATCGTTGCCGCAGCTCTGTTAAATACTCCGTTCAAAAATCTCTTCTTCATAAATCTCTCCTCCCTGTCAGCACACATCTTCTCTATAATATTCAGGACGTGCAATGACAGCAAGGCTCGTTGGCATAACGCATCATAATAATATAATCATGATCGTATACACAAAAAAACATGCTGCCTGCCTGTCTTTTTCCAAAGTTACAACTCCGCCAGCTGAAATACAGATTCCATTTCTAACGGTAATATCCTTCAAAAAAAGACAGACACACAGCACAAAACAATCCCGTTTATCAAAGCACTTCCCAGATTCCGGAGAAGATTTCATGCTATCCGCATAAGGCAGCATTCTGACTTAAGACTTATGATCATTGTCTATCACAGTAGCGGCTCTGCGAGGCATCTCACCTCATTCCCTGCAATATGCGTACTTTCTATTCATTTTTTTATTAACACATGGATATTATCATCCATCATCTGTAAAGTCAAACGTTCGCATATATTCATTCTGAGCTAATTATTCAGAGCATCATAACACAATTGATACTTTTAACATCACATCATTTAACAGATGCTCATAACCATCATCTTGCTTTTGAGTTCTTCTGCCAATCCGTATAATTCGGGATCGACGTATCAAAAGCAGTAGAATATTCAGAATTGTCTGATGTCTGAGCGCTTATAATAAATGTCTTACTGTCAACATATTCTGCGCTGATTATCTTTGTTACCTGCGAATTCTGCTCTGTCAGATCATATGTCTTTCCAAGGACAGTAAACTTCGTTCCGCTTACCGTAAGTGCAGGTCTGTAATCTATCCCGTTTTTACTGGCTACCGTGCTAAGTTCCCATGACGGATCAAGGTTCTTATTAACATGGACAACAAAACTCAGTGAGCTGGATACTGACTTATCTGATATTCCTGTCTCATTTAAGGTTATAAATGTATCCCCTTCTTTTAACCCTGCAAATACAAAATACCTTACCCCAAGTCCATCAGAGCCATTCAGTGCCTCGGGATTGACCGGATATGCGACAAATGAATCAGATACGAATCCAAGGACTGATGGATCTTTTACTTCAGCCGTCCATATGGACATCTTTCCCTCGCTTATCGGGAACGCAAACTGATGCGCACTGAGCGTCGGAGCTGATTTGGCATAGATCTTCGATCCGTCCTTGTTTAATACATCCGCAGCTTTGGCTGTCCTTGCGGACGCCATAAAAGTAAATGCTGCCATAGCCATTATGACTATTCCTGTAACCACCCGTTTGATACATTGCTTGTTTTTCATGTAATACCTCCTTCGTTATCTTGCTGTTAATATGCTCTGAAGACTCGATACCCCGATTGCCTGTGCCGCCTGTGCCTGTATAGCTGCAGAATCAGCCTGCTGATACCATGACCAGCCAAGCTTATGCGATGTATCAAGATTGCAGACACCATTTGCAAGCCCTTGCCCGATTTCGCCTGCATCATCCTGTTCACGTGAAAGGATAAATCCGTCTATATGCTGATTTGCCATAGCCTGTGTATATCCGTAGATTATCGCGGCTGCCTGAGTCTGCTCGCCGCCTGCGCTGAGTGATGTATACCCAACTTCACTGCACAATACACTTCTTACCTGTCCTGTAGGAGAGATAAGCGATGCCTGTGAAAGATAATCTGTCAGTACATCAATATTCTGCATTGTTATATAAGGAGATGATTGACTGTGACTTGCGTGTGCCCCTTGAGACCACGCATTTGGATCGTACAGCGGAATATCATATGGATGAACCGCAACATGCCAGTCATAATCCCCGCCGGCTTTTGCTATCGCGTTAAATGAATCAAGAAAAGGCTTCGATCCGTAATATAATGCGGCATTGCTCGCTCTTGACCACTGCTGATCTACTGACGCATAAACCTGTGCGTTAGCGTTTTCACTGCGAATTCCGTTATAGAAGATACGTACAGCTTTTTCATATTCAGCTGCAAATGTACTTATGTCAACCGGTGTCATGTAATTCCAGTCTGCCCTGGCATTTACCTCATTACCGATTATCCAGTTGTCGATCTTTCCATGCTGTCCTGAATAACGTGATCCAAGAAAACTTGCTACAGCTGCAAGTTCATCCGTGCCAGCCTGATTTGCGGTATTGAGCGCATAATAATGCGGTGCAGCTCCCTGCGCAGCCGCATCTGTTGCGAGCGGATGGATAAGCACTCCATTTCCCGCAAGATCATTTAATAGTACCATGCTGACCTGAACGCCCTTTTTATTTAACAGCGGTATCAGAAAATCATATTGCGATACGATTCCGGCATTGAATGAATACTTCTTGCCGTTATATGTGTAATTAACCCCGCCGCCTGTTACAAGCTGCCCAAGGTTCAGATTATATGAGACCTGCTGGATTCCAAGTGCCTGCATGTCATTTGTTCCAAGCATCGTAGATGAAGGGATGATGCCCTTCTTGCCATGATAAAGTCTTCCTGTTGTATGAGTCGCGCACGCTTCTGGATTCGTTATGTAATGAAAACCTGAAAGCTGGATAAGCGCTCCATTTACATTACCAACGACTGCAAACTTTTTGAAAAGATTCGAATTTGCACTGTTCTTTGACAAGGCAAATGAAAATGCTGCTGTCGCGCCTGCCGGTGCCTGTGCTACATCTGTTCCGCCTGCTACCGCGCTTCCTGCCGCTCCACTCTCAAATGGTTGAAACGCATACAGATGTAAAATTCCGTCTGCTGTTGTAGCGCTGCCTGATGCTGTTACATTTACATTGCCGCCTGCAATGACTGCAGATGCGATCGTGTATGCTGACGACGGTGCTGCAGCAGCTGCCGCCTTCTTCGTCTTAGCCATTGCTGTCTCAGGCATAAGCATCATGCCGATCATAGCGCTGCAAAGCAG
>JAGPKJ010000113.1 GCA_018053995.1 Lachnospiraceae bacterium
GCTCAAATCTTACCTTGTCGATACATACTGTATAAGGTGCTGTCTCGCTAAATAAAAATGAAATATTCTTATTCTTGCAAAGCGGCACGATCATCGTCACAATGCTTCTGCGAAATTCCTCATACGAATATGGTACAGGCATAAGCGTCATCTTATGTGCTGCCAGCTTTTCAAAATCAAGACAATCATTTACGAGTCCTAAGAGGAACTGTCCTGCCGACTGAATACCGTCAACATATTCTTTCATTGCCTTAGGATCATCAAGTTCATCCTGTGCAAGTTTTGAAAGACCGATTATCGCATTCATAGGAGTCCGCAGATCATGACTCATATTTGAGAGAAAATCATTTTTTACACTGTTGGCTTTTCGTACTGCCTCAGCGGCAGACTTTTGCTCATTCAGGCGCTGTTGCTCCTTGGCAAACATTTCTGTAATATCAGACCTGGTGATCAGCACTTTTTCACTCATACGATCAACATATGAAAACTGCAGCTTCTTACGGCGCATCTCTCCTTTGTTGCCCACAACATCGGCGTAACAACAGAAAATGTCCTGTTTTTCGAGCTGTTTTTTTACATTCGTGATCGACATATCGACAATATTTGCCTGTATGCAGTCTTCTGAAAGATAAGACTCCGCTTATTCACGGTAGCTCTCCTCATAATCATTACCCGATAAAGGCGGGATCGGAGAAACACTCTCATTTGCCTGACCATAGAGTTTATATGAATTACTGCGGCAATCGAGCAGCGCAAAAAAGTCATAATCCAGCCAGACAACTTTTTCAAGCAGACTTGCTGCGATCTTTTCATCTGAGATATCATATGAATAAAAGAAACCTATCACATCGCCGGTCTTAGGTTCAGTCGTCAGTATGCATCTCAGACGTACCCAGCTGATCG
This sequence comes from Lachnospiraceae bacterium, assembly GCA_018053995.1. Taxonomy (GTDB): domain Bacteria; phylum Bacillota; class Clostridia; order Lachnospirales; family Lachnospiraceae; genus JAGPKJ01. The sequence continues at coordinate 904 of JAGPKJ010000113.1, forward strand.
GTGTTTTGATCCAAAGCCTCTGATATTCTGCTGAGACCGTTGTATTACCTTTTTGAAATTCAAAGATCAGATTATTACGGTCGAAAATATTTATCAGATTTTCTGTCTGCTCCGACATACGCACACGCTTTGATATCTTGTAAAGCAGTTCATCATACGAGCAGGCTTCCTGTCCGTCAATCGCTTCATCAGAGTATGACAGATAGTATTCTTTTTTATTCTTAGTCAGATTGATGCGTCCTTTTGCTATCAGATCAGCTTCATCCAGATCCGCCATATTGTGCATCTGCATCTGGTAAAAGATCTCGGACTCTTTTTCCTGCGTCACATCCGTATTGCTTCCGATCGATTTCAGATATTGCCCTGACCCGTCAAATAGATGAGTCATGACAACACGCTCCCATGCATAGCCTTCTATGCCTTCATGCCTTATATGAACATCACACTGTACCGTAGGATCAGATATATCCGCCGGTGTATTGAACAGTGCCCTATATGCACCAACATCATCAGGATGAACAATCCCGGTGCTTATTACAGCTTCCGGCATATTCTCAATAACAGTCGGAAGTCCCGTCAGCAGCCTTGATTCCTCCGATTGGATAAGACGATGATTTTTACAATCATAATCCCATGATGCCATCTTCGCATTGTGCATAGCCAGGCGCAAAAGTTCCTGTTCATCACGAAGCGCAGACTGCGCTTTCATAAGTTCATCATTTCTATGTTTCAGGATAGTCTGATCAGACAGATAGAACAGGCATGCATCTACTCCGTTCCAGGTCATCTTCTTCCCCTGAATCATAAGATATCTGCCGTTTTCAGTTGTATACAGATCCTCACGCAGTGCATCCGGAACCATATTTTCCATATGGCAAAGCAGCTCCGCAGCAACATCTTTCGCAATAGCATCTTTTATATTTTCACCGATAAGTGATGCTTTATCTCCATGCGCAAAAGACACACGAAATGCGTGATTCGCCATAAGTATACTGCCAGTACGCTCTTCCATAAGCACTGCTGCAGTCAGAGAACCTTCAACAATACTGCGATACATCATGTTTTCCTGCGACGGTATAGTCATGATCGCATAATAGACCGGACATCCATCCTCTTCACGTATCTTTGACGCAGTAAGATGAAGCCATTCGAAGCGATTTGATAACGTCTTATCATCCCTTAGATAACGATATGTTATATTGATCGGAAGTCCTGATTTTGCCCGATCCATTGCATCTGCCTTAAACCGCTCCCTGTCGTCCGGAGCGATCAGATAATCTTCATAACTGTCCTTATCAAAGATCGCTTGGAATTCTTCCCTGGTACGATGATCACGCCGCGCTACTCCCTCATTGTAATAAAGACACTTGAGTTTATCACCCAGCACTTTGAATATCGCTACGCCGCCTGGTATCGCCTGCATGAGTTCGCGCTGAATGACAGATTTTTCCATCTCATCATTGATATCAAGAATCGTTCCGATCACACGATTAATCATACCTGCAGTATCAATTGTGACAAGACATATAAGTCTGCTCCAGTGATAACTTCCATCCTTCATGAGAAGACGCAGGATACTTTCTGTTTTAGGTTTATGTGCAGCAATATCCGCAAGATACTTCCGAAAGACAGGAAGATCCTCCGGATGAACCCCATTTTCAAAAAGTGCTCCTGAATAGATTCCTTTTATAGGATATATAGACAACGCATATTGAGAAAAAAGTTCCGAACTATAAAATGTCTTATTACTTTCATTCCATTCAAAGACAGCCGCCTTTGCGCTTTCCATCACCAGCCGGTATCTTTCATCCGCATATGCGCTTGATAGCGCGTCTTCTTTTACTTCTGTGATATCTGCAAATGAGGCAAATAAGATCTGCGTACCGTCAAGTTCCGTCCTTGTGACATTCAGTTGTATCCACCTTACAACCTCATTCTTACATCTGATCCGATATTCGCTGTTAACGATATTGCTGTTTTCGCCTATCTTTCTCATGTTATCAGCATAGGCTCTGCGGTCTTCTTCAAATACAAATGCATCAAAAGTCTTATCTGCTAAAACTGCATATTCTTTTCGCGAATATCCGATCAGTCTGAAATAAGCATCATTCAGATATAATGCCCTTGGCAAATCCTCTGTCGTGTAAAGTCCAACCCCATAAGGCAGCTTGTCCAACATATTGTAGAACTGATCATCATCAGACATCTTAATGTTCCCCCTTGCGATTCAAGGCATTAGGTTATTTTCATATCGTAATGTGATGCCAAAAAACAATTATTATGCTATGATTTTACGCTAGAAACTTCTAATTTACAACGGATTTCGGGGCTCTCCGCCATTATCATCATAAGCAAAAAGTCACCTGCAAATGAAGAAAAAGCAAAAAGACGTTGACTTTTATTTTCCAAAATGGTAAAGTATTTCTTGCGGTTGTTTTACGACCTGCGGAAGTGTCGGAATTGGCAGACGAGCAAGACTAAGGATCTTGTGATAGCAATATCGTGTGGGTTCAAGTCCCATCTTCCGCATTAAAGATAAGGTGAAAGACACGTATGTATCTTTCATCTTAATTTTTGCAGAAGTGGCGGAATTGGCAGACGCGCAGGCTTCAGGTGCCTGTAGTAGCAATACTGTGAGGGTTCAAGTCCCTTCTTCTGCACTAATAGTGAGTATCAAACAGCCAGGAGACATTTGTCTCCCGGCTGTTTTTATGTTTTGATGCAGGTGTCAAAAGTAACCATTGTAATATGATGCTGCGAATTGCCTTAGGCAACTGTCTATATACGTTATATCATTCTTTTCTCTTACCTGACTTCTGTCGTACTTTCTGTCTCAGCAGAACTGTCCGTTGAACATGCCTCTTCTGTTGATACGGTCTCAGATGTTGTAGGTTTTCTGTCCGAAAGTCTTCCATTTCTTGTAATCCCAAAACCGATTACTTTTGATGTATCCTTATCGATAACAAAATAACATGCTGTTTCAGCTTCGAGTCCCTTGTCAGAAAGCGATGTCGGCATCACTGGAAACTGGTCTTCCGTATGTGTCATTCCATCACACTCATACTCGATAATCATTACATTCTTATATGTATCTTGATCGTACAAATAATCATATTCCCCAAATTGATTACTTCTTTCTCTGTATATCCACATACATTCATCTGACGGTTTAAACACATTATCGGTCAGCGCCTTTGCATCTTCATAGTTCATTAAAAGAATATCATCATAGCTTCTGCCATCGATATAATGGCAAAATGGACTTGCATCATATTTTTCGTAGATATTCGTTACAATGCATTCGCTGCGCTTTCCGTTTCCATCAGCGGACGGATCCGCTGTCCGTATCACAAACCAATCGATTCCATCTCTTTTGACTGTGATATCTGCAGCGCCCATACCATCCGGAACATAATCAGTCTCATATTTTACAGATGACGAATTGACTTTTTTCATAATCTCATCCGCTGTACATCCGGCAACATAAAGTTCATCATCGACCTGAATGGCTATATCGTATGACTTAATATCTTTCCAGCCCGGATCAGCGTCAAATTTCTTATATTCAGACATAGTCTCCGTCTCAGATTCTTCTTCCTCTGCATGTAACGAATCTGCTGCTACTTCATTTGCGTATTCACTGCTCATCTCATTCTGTATTTCAGCCATCTCAGGATCGTATGTCTCCGATTCTGTTTCCGTCTGTGGATTGCTCTCCATTGTATCTAATCCATCTTCCGTTCCACATCCTGTGAAAAGTGTAAGCGTAAGTGCACCTGTAAGCACTGTACAAATGATTTTTGAATTCATGATTATCTCCCTTTTTTGTTATAATTTTCCATTTTTTACGGATAAAAGCTCTTTTCATATGTCTGTTCATGCATATATAATCTATCTGATTTTATGCATTATGTTTGTAAAGAACATACTTGGAGCGCGTATAAGCGGTATCTCATATGCACTGTCTTTTTTTAATAATGAAAGAAAAATACGCATATATCTGTCATATTTTTTCACTCTCTACCTCCTTTTAGTGACCGGACGTTGTACCTGTGCACCGGTCTTTTGAATTATAATTAACTGATAGATACGATAAGATACCCTGTTATGTACTTTGAAATTAATGGCATAGAGTCTGTAATCGCTCATATCTATCTGTACAACCAAGTTGATACATCTACGAAAAATCAATATCCGAATTCTGCTGCGCAGTACCAGGTATTGCCGACTTTATAGATAGCGATATCACAAGTCCTGTATCCGGCATCAAGCAGATTCGCTCTATGAAGTGTTGAGTTCATCCAGCCTGTTACAATGCCAGTTGCATCATTAAGATTCCATGAAAGGTTTTCTCCATAAACTTCAGAAGACACTGTATAGAAAGCAGTACCGTCAGGTCTTACATGAGACAGTGCCTTTGATGCTTCAGCGGAACGAGTGGCAGCTGCATTTGCGAGGTCATCGCTCCATGTCAGAGGACGTACGCCAGCTTCGATTCTCTGCTGGTTGCAAAGTTCAATTACTGATTCTGCTTCTGCAGTAGCAGCTGTAGTGTTCGGAGCAGCGTGTACTGTAAGCGGCTGTAATGCGATCACGCATGTGCAGATCATTGTCTATATTGTCATCTTTAAAGTGTTTTTCATATCTATGCCTCCTACCGGTACTTTGCTATCGGATCTCTATTTACTGGTTTTCTCTTGCCTTACACTTATATAGATACATTGACTTTTGATTTGGTTTTATAAAAATGAAAATATTTTTATTTTTTTGCAAAAAAATATCCCAGACAGCCAAAGCCATCTGGGAAAAATAAATTCTATTTCAAACAATACATTCAATTCATAAAAAAGATCTTGTAAAACGAACCGTCGCAATATCAATAAATCCTTGATCAAATATCTTGAAACTCCGCACTTATAACTGATATAGGAAGAAGCGGTTTTGCCCCTCCGACAGAATATGTATTATCACAATACGTGACAGTTTCAATACAAACGAGATTTCCTTCAGGCCATTCAGTCAACTCATACTGTGCTTCATATGTTCCGTCCCCATTATCTTTCCAAGACTTAAGTTCAATGTCATACGGCGAAGCATCGCCCACATAAAGCACATATTTATCCGGATCACTCGGATCAACACTTATTGGATCCATATGTTCTGCTGGTATCGGCAGAAGCTTTGTACATCCCGCAAACATACCCGCAGCGACCTGCTCAGCCATTGCTTTATCTACTATGATTGAAGAAGGTGTATCCTCAGTTGTAGCCTTTTCTATTGCATTGCACTGCTCCGGATACATAATTATATAACCATAGATACAATCCCAAAAGAACTCTGGGTTTTCTGCATTATAGCTAGAAACATTACCCAAAAACTCTACGACAACCCTTGCTTCTTCTTCCGCTGCTTCCTTTTTATCACTTTCAGACACATCTGATGAAACAGTTGAAGTTGTTGTCTCCTCGGTACTCATCGTCTCTTCAGCGGATGTTTCACTGGATTCTGCGGTTGTGGCTGTCACATCTTCATAACTTTGCGGGATTTTTACAACAGCATCTTCGTCAGTCAGTTTATCTTTCTCCGGTCGTTCATCAATAAATGGAACGCCATCATCGTTATATGGAGGAACATCCATGAAAAGTCTCCAATCTCGCACGACAAGTCCAGAATTTGTTTCTCCGAAAATATTACTTTCATAGAAATAAGTTATATTATCACTGGATATAGA
>JAGPKJ010000114.1 GCA_018053995.1 Lachnospiraceae bacterium
GTATCTCCATCAGAATACTCGCCATAGTTCTGTGCTGCATTATCATCCCATGTTGTCTGGATTGAATGTGCTGATATAAATTCCTGTGCTGTCTTCATATCAACCGCCTGACTTTCGACAGTTGTGCCGGTTGTCTTCCATATCCTTGTATAGAACGGAATCCCATTTATGATCTTATCAGCAGGAACTTCTTTAAGTGTTTCTGTTATTCCGTTAGCCACATAGTCAATAGACGCAACGCTCCCTGCTTCATCGCTTCCGGCGTAATGTTCATCGTATCCCATGATCACAACATAATCTGCTACGATACCCTGTTCCTTACGATCGTAATAATCTGTATTCCCTAATGGAACATAATTATCTATTGAGAGAACTTTGCCCGCCGCTCTGCAATATACCGAAAGTTCGCGGATAAATTGAATAAAATCTTCTCCTGACTTCGGATCGACACTTTCAAAATCAACGTTTACCCCATCCATACCAGTAGCCGATATCTGCTGCATTATATTTGCGATAAGCGTTCCTCTGGACTGTGCGCTTGCGAGAAGTTCCGATGTATTTACATCCTGATTTGTAAAATTATCGATCAGTCCCCATACTTCCACACCCGCATCATGTGCCTGACTCACATAATCAGCTGATGCGAGACTTGTGATCGAACCATCTGTACCGCTTATTGACATCCATGTCGGAGATATTGTATTAACTCCCTTTGTCTGTGAAAGCACCTGAGACAGTGTGCTGTTGCCTGACTCCCCGGCAATGGCATGCCATGCCATATTTATGGTGTAATCCTTGTGAACTGATGTATACTCACTTGCTTTGACATCGTTTACCGGGATTGGCTCTTCTTCCGATATATCTGACATCTTCTTATTCTCAACATATCCTATAAATCCATCATCTGTCACGACCTTAGACCAATTATCCATCTGATCGATCACCCTCACCTTTGATCCTTCCGGTATATCCGTAAGGATATCGCTCTTAACTCCGCCCTTGACCCTAACCTGAGTGTCTTTAGTTATCGATGCTGTATTGACCTTATTCCATTCATTTGCCACAACAACACGATTAGGTGTCAGATGCAGATCATATGAATAATTTGTAAAAAGCTTTATAAAATCTGCCGCTATATATACTGTACCATCATCTGTTACCACAGCGGCCTTATAATCCAGTTTATTATCCTGCGATCCATTTGGATCTGTAACACTATAAGTCTGCTCTCCATAGACAGTAGTTATTATCTGAGTAGGAAGAGTATATATAAGTTCGCCTGAAGGATCAGCGTAAAACCTGCTGTTCAGGTATTTTTTGACTGTATCTATATCAAAATAACATTTTCCGTCTATCAGGCGGGCTTTCTCGTCAAGCATCCCATCCTGAAGTATTATCGCTATATCATCATCTGCCGTATTCTGAAAATACGAATCGAGATCAGCTCTCTCCTTGGAATAACTGTGTTTTTCTATTACCTGGCTGACAAAGCATGCGATTACGATCAGTAAAATAAGAATGACCGCAATAACTGCTGGAAGTCGATTTTTCTTCATCTTTTGGCTCCTTTCTCAACCCTCTAATTATAGCAGACAATTCCCGTACCGTCATTATCAATTTAGTGCCTACATGGACTCTCACAGCGCGTATTTTGAAGACAGAAATGCAAAGGGGGGTCTTCTCATCCTATCCCATATTCTGTAATGTGATCGTCTTTCCCGACTGCTTGGACAGAAGTGATAGGAACATGGCGATCCTATCATAGCGGCATCAGGCGCTCTCAGAAAGATTACCGTGATATAAAATTCCTTGTCATGCCAGTTGCAGCCCATTGCCTTACAATCGGTCAGTAGTCATTTATTTTGTTTTGACGGTACGAAAAACGCTGTTTCATGATGCTCCGACGTGCACAAAATTACCTGTCTCTGTTTTTCCTGTGAATTGTGATCGTGAACTATAGATCTGGAAACTGTTTTTGATCAGGCACGTATACCTGTCAGACTTCCCACATACCCTGTATGTAGGAAACAGAGGGGACATCGGTATAATACCGATCCCTTTTGAAATTTTGCAAATTGGTCGTAAACCGACCGGAAAATAACGCCGCCTCCTGTCCGTGCATATTGCCGGAGGCATCAATTGATTTGAATCATATCAGAAGGTCTATGTAATTGCAAGCACTTTATGAATTTTTCATAAAGCATTTTTCGCACTATTGACTAACAGTTGCGCAAAGTATACGATAAAGCAAACAGAAAAGCACTTTCTGTGATGTTCATAAAGACTATAAAAGCCGGAGGTGCACCATATGAAAATTGAAAAACTTAATGATCATGAAATAAGATGCACATTGACACTTGAAGATCTCGAAAGCCGTCACCTTAAGCTCAGCGAACTAGCATATGGAAATGACAAGACCAAGCGTCTGTTCCGCGACATGGTACAGCAGGCAGCGTTTCAATACGGATTCGATGCGGAGAATACTCCTCTTATGGTTGAAGCCGTACCCGTAAGTACAGACTGCATAGTAGTATCAATAACTAAAGTTGATGATCCCGATGAACTGGATGCCAGGTTCTCCAAGTTTTCTCCTTCAGTCGGAATATCTGATCCCGATCAGTCAGATGGTTATGATAGTGACGGCGATTCAGATGATGATGACGACGATGATGACGATAACGGCGATGACATCAGCACAGATTATGATACACCCGACGAAGTATACAATGATCAGACTGATTCAGGGATGACCGATCATATTTCAGGTATCAGTGCGGCAGACAGCGGTCAGCTTCGTTCATCCGATCAGAAAGAGAATATACGTGACACCGGCGATAAGACGGAGCCGCATTCAGCTGTACGATTCTTCAGCTTTACAAAACTTCGTGATCTTGCTGAGCTATCCAATGTTATTCCCGAAAAAAGTGGAATCAAAAGCTCATTATATAAAAACAGGAGAACGGGAGAGTACCTGCTGATAGTCAGTTCAGGTTCTCTTGCGTCCTCCAGATTCAATCAATACAGTATTCAGATGTCTGAATACATCACTCCGATAAGAATTCCTGCATCAAGGATTCCGCTCATTGAGGAATCGTTTGAAGTCCTTATCCGGAACAATGTATTCGATACATTCAAATGATCACGCTTTTGATGCACCTGTATTCTCGATGACCTGCATCAATTCATTGATGTCAATACCGTGTACCATAGCTGCCTCTTCAAGAGATTCAGCCTGTGATGCAGGGCATCCGATACAATGCATGCCTGCTCCCATGAGTACCGGAACGATCTCTTCGTGCTCTCTGATTATCTCTCCGATTGTCATATCCTTTGTTATCTGTGCCATTATTTTTCTCCATTCTTTTTTTGTTATGTGATGCAATCGATCAGTCTTTCTGAGGGATTGCTGGTTTCGTGGATGAAACAAATTTCGTATACTGTGGAAGCCATACCAGATCTACTGTTCCTACCGGACCGTTTCTCTGTTTTGAGATCATTATCTCTGCTATATTCTTCTTTTCTGATGCTTTGTTGTAATAATCATCACGATAGATAAACATTACGACATCGGCATCCTGCTCTATAGCGCCTGATTCACGAAGATCTGACAGCATCGGGTGTTTATCATCCCGCTGTTCAACGGCTCGGCTAAGCTGTGACAGTGCGACTACCGGCACCTGCAGTTCTCTGGCAAGTCCCTTAAGAGATCTTGATATTTCTGAGATCTGCTGCTGACGTGAATCTGACGATGAGCCTGTGCCTGATCCCGACATCAGCTGAAGGTAATCGATCATAACAAGCTTAAGATCATGATCTACTTTATATTTTCTGCACTTTGATCTAAGCTCACCAATGCTTATGCTTGGCGTATCATCTATTATAAGTTTCGCCGTACTGACCTTATCTGAACACTTGATCAGTTCATCCCACTCTGCCTCATTAAGCCTTCCATTTCTTATGTGCTGCGAATCAACATGCGATTCCATCGCAAGAAGTCTGCTGGCAAGCTGAACTTTTGACATTTCCAGGCTGAATATCGCTACAGTCTGCTGGAGATTTGACGCAACATATTCTGCAATATTTAGTGCAAATGCAGTCTTTCCCATTGACGGTCTGGCGGCTATCAGGATCAGATCTGAAGGCTGCAGTCCGGCTGTCATTGAATCAAGTTCTTTAAATCCAGTCGATATACCGGTTACCTGTCCATTTGCACGCGATGCTATCTCAATATTATGAAGCGCCTGAAGAACTATCTTCTTTATCGGAACATATTCTGATGTATTTCGTTTCTGCAGGACTGAAAAGATCTGAGCTTCCGTATCGCCGAGAATATCTTCAAGGCTCGATGAATCTGAATAACACTCTGCCTCAATCTTCTCATTTACGCTGATCAGCCTTCTAAGTACAGCTTTTTCAGCAATGATATTCGCATATGCTTCTGCGTTGCCCGGCAGTGCTATACCTTCTATCAGAGATCCTATATATTCTGAGCTGCTCACTTCCTGTGGAACATTCTGTCGTTTGAGATATTCCTGAAGTGTCGTAGGATCAGACTTTCCACCATTTCCGACGATATCAGACAGCGCATCAAATACGACACCGCGCTGCGGATCATAAAAATCGTTGCCGGTAATTATCTCAGAAGCTGTCACTACCGCCTTTTCGTCCATAAGCATAGCAGTCAGAAGCGATTTTTCAGCCTCATCACTATGAGGTCTTACATGCATCCTGACTAATTCTTCATTTTCTGATGGCATAAGATCACTTTTCCTCTGTCACTCTGACTGTAAATTTCCCTGTAACTTTCTGATGAAGTTTTACACCTACCTCATAAGAGCCAAGTGCTTTAATAGGTTCATCAAGCAGAATCTTCTTTTTGTCTATATCGAATCCACACTGCTTTGAGAACGCTTCAGCGATTTCCTTTGTCGAAACGGATCCGAAAGCTTTTCCATCCTTGCCCGACTTGATATGAAGTTCAACGGACATTCCGCTCATCTTTCCGGCAAATTCTTCTGCATCCGCAAGTTGCTGTGCTGCGACTCTTTCCTCATTTGCATTCTTAAGTTTAAGATCATTTACGTTACGCGCATTTGCCTCAATTCCAAGTTTCTGCGGAATGACATAGTTGTGAGCATATCCATCACTCACTTCTACCATCTCACCTTTTTTTCCAAGTGCTCTTACATCCTTAAGCAGTATTATCTTCATTTCAGATCACCATCCTCTATCATTTTATCTAATGTCTGTTTAAGCACACCTATCGCTTCCGGTATTGAAGAATTCTCCAGCTGACATCCTGCAACACTCATATGTCCACCGCCACCAAGCTTCTCCATTATAACCTGCACATTAACTTCATCTATTGATCTTGCCGAAATATATATTATGTTATTATAATCCGTAAGTACAAAGCTGGCTTTGATACCCCTGATATTGAGCAGTTCATTTGCAGCCTGCGCACCTACAATAGTAGGGCTCTGAATATCCTCACTCGTACATGTAGAGATAGCATAATACTTCTTATATATCTCAGCCTGACTTACCGCATCAGCCTTAGCTTTATATTCGACCGCATTGTCTCTGAACATCTTGCGTACACGCGTAACATCTGCGCCGTTTCTTCGAAGGAACGCTGCTGCTTCGAATGTCCGGACACCTGTTTTCGTAGTAAAGTTATTAGTATCTATCATAATGCCTGAATACAGGCAGTCTGCTTCCTCAGCACGTATCTTCACATTATCTCCGATATACTGAAGTATCTCTGAGACCATCTCGCTCGCTGATGAAGCGTATGCCTCAACATATGACAGCGTTGCATTCTCGATAGTCTCACTGCCTTGTCTGTGATGATCAAGAACAACTATTGACTGGCAGCATTTCAGCAGATCAGGGCATTCTGTTATGCTTGGTTTATTAACATCTACAATTACAAGAACGGCATTATTGCCCACCATCTCTACCGCCTGAGCAGGACTCACTATCATATCCGGTTCATACGACTGACTGTTCTGGAAAATATCAACAAGCGGCTGTACTGATGTCGATACTTCACCAAGTACGATATGGGCTTTTTTCTCCATTGTGGTTGAAGCACGATATATTCCGATAGCAGCACCAAATGAATCGACATCCGCCATCCTGTGCCCCATGATATATACTTCATCCTTACCTGATATTATTTCCATAAGCGCATGTGCTTTGACACGTGCCTTGACTCTTGTGCTCTTCTCAACCTGCTGAGTCTTTCCGCCATAATACTCGATGTTATCCGGTCCTTTTATGACTGCCTGATCTCCGCCTCGTCCGAGTGCCATCTCAATAGCAGTTCTGGAAAATTCATAATTCTGTGCATAAGAAAGACCTGCGATACCAATACCGATACTGATAGTCACTGCCATCTCATTGCCTATATTGACAGTCTTTACATCATCAAGGATGTCGAATTTATTATCTTTGATCGTATCAAGTGATTTTTTTCGGATGATTATAAGGTACTTATCCTTCTCTATCGCCTTACATATCGCATCTACAGATGCAAAATACTTATTGATCTTTCTATCGATAAGTGCTATCAGAAGTGA
>JAGPKJ010000115.1 GCA_018053995.1 Lachnospiraceae bacterium
ATACTGTACCAAATGTGATCCATAGGAATACTACGGGTCCCCATTCAGCTCCGGTAAGGGCACCAAAGATAGGGCCAAGGCCGGCAATGTTGAGCAACTGGATCATGAACAGCTTCCACTCAGGAAGGACGACATAATCCACACCGTCGTTGATCGCTACAGCAGGGGTCTCACGGTCATCAGGGCCGAATGTATTCTCGACCAGCTTGCCATAAGTGAAATACCCTCCGATCAAGATCAGAAGACAAATAAAGAAACTAATCATTGTAACACCTCCTATAAATTTTTTTCCCAACTATATATATTTTAGTCCAATCACAAGATTCAACAATCTGAAATATAAACGAATTATAAAATTTTTATTAAGCATTTTGACTATAGCTTTTTTACATGTAATCATTTATTACTCTTATTCCTGGATCACTCCTAGCTAATTCTAGGTTAATTCTTAGTTTTGAGGCATCTGATATTTTTTTACAATATTATATTTTATGCAGTATAATAACGTTCAGATGCTTTAAAGCATACATTATCTTATAGAGGAGTGATACATTTGAAAAAACAGAACTTAGCATTTACATGCGGTGCACTTATGACCGCGGCATCAGTATCATTTTCATGCTTCACGTCTTATGCAGCTCCATCGTCTGCTGTCACAAGAAATACGACATTCACAACAATGGCACAGATGAAGTCATCGCTTGGCAGCCGTACTGATATCACGTGGACTCCTGTTTATCTTACAGAACCCGAAAATGATTATTGGACATTCGCTGATCAGTCAGATACTGATTCAACAGTTATCACATTAAACATCGCAAAGAACGCCTATCGTAATCTTGAGATGCTGCTTGATGACGGTTATACAATGGATTACAACGATCTTTCCGCGTACTGTGCTGAATACCTTGGAAAAAAGAATGGCATACCTGATTCTTATTATAAGGTACTTACAAGCTGCCTTGACAATCCATATATACTGAACAGACCAGGGGCAAAAGTTACTGCGACAACATATAACGGCAGAGATTATTCATCTGTATTTGATGCTTCATATTACGCATCAACGTACCCTGATATTGCCGCAAAAGCCGGCAATGATCCGGCAAAGCTTCTTCGCGACTTTGTTGAAAGCGGCATAAACGCCGGCAGACGTGGCAATGCTTCATTTGATATAGATGCTTATATCGCACAGACTGATGCCGCACAGCTTTCCGCGCAGACCGCCTCATCTTCATACAAGGTCCTTGGCAGCGGTGCTGTCGCTCCACTCGGAAAATACAGCTATAGCCGCGCTAATTACTATGGAAAATACCTCGGACATTACGCTGCTGCTACTGCAACAGATTATGCATCAGGCAAGGTCTCCGCATCAACAGATGATCCTGCTGCAAAAACCGCTGCAGGTACATACACAGAATCAAATACGCTCAGTGTTTACACAAATGAACCTGTAAGCAGTTCACTTGCTAATCAGCGTCCCATAGCGATCATGATGCCTACTGATTCAGCCGCTCAGCCTTCATACGGAATCGGCAGAGCCGCAGTCCTGTACGAGATCATGGAAGAGGGCGGCATCTCACGTCAGATGGCGATAATCCCCGACTGGCAGGGAATGTCGCGAATCGGAAACGTAAGAAGCTGCAGACTTTACTATATCAATATCGCGCGTGAATGGGATCCGATACTTATCCATTTCGGCGGCGTCGCATACATGAAGGGATCGATTGACGCTCCTGATATCAACAACATCTCAGGTACTTATGAATATGGCACCGGCGGTAAGGCACCGGGCGCAGGATTCTTCTTCCGCACGGATAACAGACCTGCTCCTCATAACGCATATATCTCATCCTCAGGAATACTTAAAGCATGCGCACAGCAGGGCTACCAGACATCACTTCGTGACGGCTACTATAATTCGAACCACTTTACATTTGCTGCCGGAGTAAATGATCTTTCGCAGTATGGCAGCCAGGCTCGAAGTGCAGAAGGTATCGATCTTGCCAAGATATTCACATATACCAAGACCGATCTGAATTACAGTGCTTCTGAAGGTGTCTATTATAAAGACCTTCACCGTAAGGCACAGGTCGACGCTATAACAGGAAAGCAGCTCACATTTGAGAATGTCATAATCCAGAACGCGAACTGGAGACAGCTCGACAAGAAAGGTTACCTTGACTTCGATGTAATGGATACGACCGAGGACGGATGGTACTGCACAAAAGGCAAAGCAATTCACATCACCTGGAAGAAAGAGACTAACTACGGACCTACACGATATTACGATGATAATGGAAATGAGATACAGATGAACACAGGAAAGACCTACATCGCAGTAGCCGAGAACGACAAGAGCGTGATATTCAGATAAGAGTTCACATAGCCTTATTGTATAATTAAATCTGATACCTTACGGCTGCTATCACATCTAACACAAAAGCGGAACGTGCCATATTACGACACGCTCCGCTTTTTAGTATATTCACTGGATCATATACACCGAATCATTTCCATATGAATGAATAGCTTCCCTTATCACTCAAGGTTCAATTTCTTCTTCGTGATGAAATACGATATTACATAAAATACTGCAGCAAATATCGCGCTATAGACCGTCATCAGTATTAGCATCTTAAGCACTACCTGCGCCGGCTCCTGATTGATTCCGCCCATTTCTACGCCAAACAATATATTGCCCGTATTGATCCCCAATATAAACCCGACTATCTGCATTGCGATATTCAGGCCTATGTAAGAAGCTACACTCATAAGTATCTTGTGATCGTTTGACAGCTGTCCAATCGCAAATGATGCTGTTATCTGTTCCCAGCGGCTCAATGTACATATGATTATGTCTACGACTGTTAACACAATAAATACCCACAGCATATTCCTGATACCGGCTTCTGCAAATGCATTAGTTATCGTACTCCATACCTCGCTGAAATGAACTCCGATTCCCCTCGATATTATAGACCATGCCGATAGGGCTACTGCAACACCGTCGATCACCATCCAGCATACAGCAACGATAGTCTTGCCTATCATAGTAGTGTGTGTCTGTACAGGTAATGTATGTGTAAGATATCCTTCATCCGTATACATACTCTTATAATACCTGACGATCAGATATACCGTTGTCCCGACTACTGCAGCAAATACGATCAGTATGTAAGCTACAACACCGGCAACAGTTAATGCTCCTAAAGCACCTTCCATCTGAACTGTTCCGCCATTTTCTGATAAATATCCCATCTTATTTTTCAAGTACCCAACTTCAATATTTCCTAAAAGTGTGACTAGCGCAAGTGCGATGTGAAGGATCACAAGAATTCTTCCCGTCGAGATCCACTCATATTTAAGTACTTTTTTCAGCATCTGAATACCTCCCTGAACAGACTGTCTATAGATTTTCCCTCTTTGGCTCTTATATCTTCCGCCGGACCACACATCCTTATCGTTCCATACTGCAGGAACACAACATTATCCAGAATACTTTCGATATCAGAGATAAGATGTGTTGATATGATTATCGCCGCATTCGGGTCATAATTAGTCAGGATCGTATGCATAATATAATCACGCGCTGCCGGATCCACGCCCGCAATAGGCTCATCAAGAATGTAGAGCTGTGCGCGTCTGCTCATGACCATGATAAGCTGTACCTTCTCGCGTGTACCCTTTGACATATTCTTGAGTCTGTCTTCCGCACCTATGCCGAGTTTCTGGAGCATGTCATATGCTCTTGCCGCATCAAAATCGATATAGAAGTCCGCGAAGTATTTTACGATATCCTTCACTTTCATCCAGTCCGAAAGATAAGTCCTTTCAGGCAAATAAGAGACAATGGATTTTGTGTCAGGTCCGGGTGCTTCTCCATTGATCAGGATCTCGCCGCTTGTCGGAGTAAGAAGACCGCTCGCCAGCTTTATAAGTGTTGTCTTGCCGCTCCCGTTAGGTCCAAGGAGTCCGGTTATCCCGCCACGCTGTATCTGAAGGTTTATTCCGTTCAGTGCCTGCTGCTCACCATATTTCTTAACCAGATTTCTACACTCAAGTATTGGTGCCTGCTGCTGTGCATACTTCATCTGCGGCATCATACCCTGCTGCACTGTATTCTGCTGCACTGTACCCTGCTGCACTGTATTCTGCTGCATAGTACCTTGCTGCTCTGTCGGCTGTTGCATAGTGTTCTGTGGCATCATACCCTGCTGCTCTACCATCTGCTGCACTTGTTCTGCTGCGCCTGGCTGAACAGTTCCGTTCTGTGAACTCATCTCATCCATTACTTATTGTCTCCCTCCGGATTCTTTATCTCATCTCTCATCAGCTCAACTATCTCATTTCTTTCGAATCCAAGTTTTTCCATTTTCCCAAGAAACTCATCTATCTGTTCATGTGCCATCTGGCTGCGCAGACCTGCGATCATTTGTGTATCCTCCGTAATAACTCTTCCGCTCGTGCGGAGTGTTGTGATAATGCCGGTTCTCTCCATTTCGGACATCGCCTTCTGCATTGTATTTGGATTCACCTCTGCCTCGGCTGCAAGCTCCCGCACTGACGGCAGTCTGTCTCCCGGCTTGTAATACCCTGATACTATACGCATCTGCAGTATCTCAAGTATCTGCATATATATCGGTCTATCATTTGAAAGATTCCATGACATCTTTTGTCCTCCTTTCTGTATTAGTACACTAGTACAATAATACTGTTTGGATTATATGTCAAGTATAATTTTTTGATAGCGATCCGATATTTTTTGATAGCGATCCGATATTAAAAAACTCTCCGAGGCATTGCTGCCGCGGAGAGTAATCTGATACTCTTATATCATCATATCATGAACTTCTGTGCATTCTCGTTCAGTTTCTGTGCGACACCCTCAAGCTGTACCGCATTCTTAGAAACTCCGTCAACGATTGCTACAACTTCGGCCGTAGAAGCTGATGTCTCCTCTGTACCTGCAGCATTTTCTTCTGAAATAGCTGTAAGATCCTGAACAGAATCGACTATGCTCTTACGTGAATCATCAAGATTCTTAGCTGCATCCGATATCGTATTGACACCGCTTATCGTATGCTGGATTCCTCCGTTGATCTGTTCAAATATAGCACTTGTCTTCTCAACGTTCTCACTCTGCTCACTCATTACCTTCTTGACTTCATCCATGATCTCTACAGATTTTCCTGAATCTTCAAGCAGCGACTGTATGATACCATCTATCTGAACCGCTGACTGATTACTCTGCTCTGCAAGCTTCTGAATCTGTGATGCTACTACTGCGAATCCTCGTCCATTCTCTCCTGCTCTTGCTGCTTCAATAGAAGCGTTAAGTGAAAGAAGGTTTGTCTCATCTGCTATCGAACGAATAAGTGTTGTCGCTTCCTGAATATTCTGTGCTGAAGCGTTTGTTCTGTTCGTCTGATCATATATGATATCAATTGATTTACCTGCAGTCTCATTTGTAGCACGAAGATTCTCGATTATGCCTGACGCCTCTTCTCCGCTGCTGCTCATCTGATCCGCCGTTGTAAGAAGTGTGCTTACCTGAGCGGTCGTATCTTCGATCATATTGCCCATCTTGACGATCTGCTCTGTGGCATTCTGTGTTTCTCCAGCCTGACTTGTCGCTCCCTGTGCGATCTCCTGAACTGCTTTCTCTATCTGTTCAACATTTGATGTCGTCTCTTCAGCACTGTTCGCAAGATTTTCTGCCGTCTCAGAAACCGACTGTGCCTGATCTTTGATATCTGATATGATACTGCTCAGTTTCGCCTGCATAGAACGTACCTGTCTGCCCATACGACCGAACTCATCCGTTCGTTTATCTAGCATTGTCTGATCCTGAGATTCCGTAAAATCAAGTTCACCAATTTTGTTTACAACTTCTGTAATTATATTGATCGGTTTTACGATAACAGATGAAAACAGTATCGCCAATACACCGAATATTACTACGATGATCAGTGCTACGACAATGGAACGTAGCGTTAATGAATTTATTGAAGCTAAAATATCTGATTCGTCGGCTGAGATTACAAGTACAGCACTCTGATCACTTGTTACCGCATATGCAGCATACTT
Organism: Lachnospiraceae bacterium; assembly: GCA_018053995.1. GTDB lineage: Bacteria > Bacillota > Clostridia > Lachnospirales > Lachnospiraceae > JAGPKJ01. The sequence continues at coordinate 6,091 of JAGPKJ010000115.1, forward strand.
TGTCTTACCTTTAAAATCATATTCCACAACCTGTGAATCTACTGTCTTTCCTGCCTGAATATCTGCTACCACTGCCTTAACAACGGAATTCTCTACTGACTGCCCTATCTTCTCTGCCGTTGGATGATAAAGCATCATACCGTCTTTTGCAGAAACAAGATATGCATAGCTGGAATCAAATCCTTCCATTCCTGCATCATTAAGCATTTCCTTCAGCTTGTCAGGATCTGATAAAACTGCATCCCCGTTTGCCGTAATATCATTATCTATCATCCTTGTATATGAGACAGCCTGTGACATGATATAGTCTTTTGCTGTATTCTTCATATCCTTGGATACTGAAGGAAGAACCATTAGCATAAACAATACTACTGTCACGATTACCGACAATATTACCATCATCAGTATCGATGTTCTGATAGACGTTTTCTTTCCCTTGATCTCTTCGGCTTCTTCAGTCGGCATTTCTACTTTTT
>JAGPKJ010000116.1:0-3606 GCA_018053995.1 Lachnospiraceae bacterium
AGCAGTTGCCCGCCAAACGCATTTCGAGTGCGCCCCGTTATGACCGCTTCGATACGTCTCCAACACTCAAGATTATAGTGGCTGGGCGCTAAATCGTCAACCTAAAAAGGTGAGGACTCAAAAAAAGGTGTAGAAACCAATAATAAAAATGCGAGGTCACAAAAACGGATGGACTAACTTCTTGAGCTGAGGGTTCAAATAAGATATAATGATGCGTGTGTCGAAAGTCGTTTTGCGATCATATTTGCATGAATCAAAAATGACATTATGACGCGCTTAAACCTAAGGAGGATGCGTATGAAGAGAGTCGGAATGCTTACAAGCGGTGGTGACTGTCAGGCACTCAATGCAGCAATGAGAGGTGTCGCAAAGAGCCTTCTTTACAGCGGAGAACAGGTTGAGATATACGGATTCATGGATGGCTATAAAGGTCTCATCTATGGAGACTTCAAGCTTCTTACAGGAAGTGAATTTTCCGGGATCCTTACGCGCGGGGGAACGATTCTCGGCAGCTCAAGGGTACCATTCAAGACAATAAGGGAACCTGATGAAAAGGGACTTGATAAGGTTCAGGCGATGAAGCAGAACTATTACAAACTTCAGCTCGACTGTCTTGTCATACTTGGCGGCAACGGGACACATAAGACGGCAAATCTCCTTCGTGAAGAGGGACTAAATATAATAACGCTTCCAAAGACGATCGATAACGATCTTTGGGGCACTGATATGACATTTGGTTTTCAGAGTGCGGTCGATATTGCGACAGAATGCATTGACTGCATACATACGACTGCATCATCACACGGACGTATATTCATAGTTGAGGTCATGGGACATAAGGTAGGGTGGCTTACGTTGAACGCAGGTATTGCAGGCGGCGCGGATATAATCCTTATTCCTGAGATCCCATACGATATCGATAAAGTCGTAGGAGCTATTCAGGAGAGAAATAAGAGGGGCAGCAAGTTCACGATCATGGCTGTTGCTGAAGGCGCAATCTCAAAGGAAGATGCCAAACTTTCAAAGAAAGATTATCTTAAGAAGCTTCAGAATTATTTATATCCTTCAGTTTCATATGAACTGGCGGCAAATATTCAGGAGCGCACGGGGCAGGAAGTGCGTGTTACAGTTCCGGGACATACGCAGAGAGGCGGTTGCCCGGATCCGTATGATCGTGTATTTGCTACGCGTCTTGGCGCGGAAGCCGGAAAGCTCGTTCTCAAGGGTGAGTATGGGTTTATGGTCGGATATGTAAACCGCGAGATCGTGAAGGTACCGCTTGAGGAAGTAGCCGGAAAGACTAAGGCAGTTGATCCGAATGCAAGTATAATAAAGGAAGCAGAGAGCATCGGTATCAGTTTCGGAGACTAAAGCCCGACTGCCCTACCGTGATCGTGAGTTCATCATGTGATACGGTTTCGGGTAAATAATAAATCTGAAAGAAAGGAGAGAACATGTCTTATACAGCGCTGTACAGGAAATACAGACCGGGTTCGTTTGATGAAGTCCGCGGTCAGGATTCTATAGTAATGACACTTAAAAACCAGATAAAGACAGGACGTATCGGACATGCATATCTCTTCACCGGGACTCGCGGAACGGGTAAAACGTCAGTAGCAAAGATATTTGCGCGAGCAGTAAATTGTGAGAATCCGGACGATGGCAGCCCGTGTGGCGAGTGCCCTACGTGTCAGGCTATCGCAGCAGGCAAATCGTTGAACGTCATCGAGATCGATGCAGCTTCAAATAACGGTGTAGACAGTATACGAGAGATCATCGACGAAGTCTCATATTCTCCGGCATCCGGGAAATACAAGGTCTATATCATCGACGAGGCTCATATGCTTTCGACGGGCGCGTTCAACGCATTCCTGAAAACACTTGAGGAGCCGCCATCATACGTTATATTTATTTTTGCTACGACCGAAGTCCAAAAGATTCCGATAACGATAAGATCCAGATGTCAGCGGTATGATTTCAGGAGAATATCGGTAAGCACACTGTCAGATCAGCTTGGCGATATAGCGGCACAGGAAAATATAGATGTAGAGCCGCGGGCGCTTGATTATATAGCGAGAGCCGCAGATGGTTCGGATCGTGACGCTCTAAGTCTTCTCGATCAGTGTTCCGCATTTTATTATGGTAAGAAGCTTACCTACGATAATGTTATCGAGGTTCTTGGCGCTGTTGATACATCGGTGTTCAGCAGACTCTTACGGGCAGCGGTGGAAGGCAGCGTAGTCAAGTGTGTTGAGACACTTGACGAAGTCGTTGCACAGGGACGTGACCTGTCACAGTTCGTTATTGAATTTGTACAGTATCTCAGAGATCTGATGATACTTGAAGCATCCGGCAAGACAGAGGGAAAGATAGAAGATCTTCTTAACGTATCTTCTGATACACTGAAACTGCTGAGTGAAGAAGTAAAGTTCGCGCCGCCGGCGCTTGTGATAAGGTATATAAGGGTTTTTTCCAATCTGTCAAATCAGATACGGTATTCGATGCAGAAGAGAACGCTTATCGAGATCGCGCTGATAAGGCTCTGCCATCCGGACATGGACGTTGATCACGAAGCTGAACTCGACCGGATCAGAGTTCTGGAACGGGAAATAAAAGAGCTCAAAGAAAATGGCATCTCATTTTCCCAAAACGCGGACGCGCAGACAGCAGGCGGATCGCAGCAGGCAGGAAATGCGCAGACAGCAGAAGGTGACGGAGAAGTCATTGAAGCACGAAAGATAGATCCTGATAAGGTTCCGCAGGAAGTGAACCGGATGGCTGCAAAGTGGAGTGAATTTATAGGCTCGCTAAGCGCGGATTATCAGAAGATATGGTTATCAAAATGTGTACTTAGTGTCGACGAGAACGGCAAGCCTTATCTTGCGACAAATGACGATATGGCTTCGTTATGGATGGCGGGTACCGATCTTACGCCCGGACATACTGAGGAGATTGAGAAGCTTATCAGCAATTATTTTCATGTTCAGATGGATGTCAGGGTCAAGTATGTGCAGAGCAAAAAAGATTTCCAGAGTAATGATCCGGACTATGCGGCACAGATGATCAAGTGTAATATAGAATACGCTGATAGTGATGAGGAAAATGAAATCCTCAGGAAGAAACAGAATCCGGAGGCTCCGTCACCAGAAAAGACTGATGTTGATGCCGTCAAAGAAGTGGATACCAGTGATGCAGATGCTATGGCTGCTGCTGTCGATGACAACGCGGACGGTATATATTCAGGAGCAGGCGAAGAAACACCTGATGAAGTGACGCCGGATGAGCCGGCGGACGACCAGGGCGATGATGCTGGTGATTCAGATGCCGGTGATTCAGATGCAGACGATTCGGATGAAGATGATTCGGATGAAGATGATCAGGATGAGTTCGAGGAAGAAGAACGTGCCGAAGGAGAGAACGACGACGAACCTGATAGCGATGCAGAGTGATTTCGTGATAAAGATAGAATAAAGATCATTTTAAGAGGTTGGTGTCAAAAGCAGCAATTGTATTATGATTCAAATAATGACACATATGTCACAAATAGAAGAGAGGAATCTAATATGTCAAAAAGAGGCGGATATCCCGGAGGAATGATGCCGGGCG
>JAGPKJ010000116.1:3706-6538 GCA_018053995.1 Lachnospiraceae bacterium
TTAAGAGGTTGGTGTCAAAAGCAGCAATTGTATTATGATTCAAATAATGACACATATGTCACAAATAGAAGAGAGGAATCTAATATGTCAAAAAGAGGCGGATATCCCGGAGGAATGATGCCGGGCGGTATGAACAATCTGATGAAGCAGGCTCAGCGTATGCAGAGACAGATGGCGGAGAGTCAGAAAGAACTTGAGACGAAAGAATTCACGGCAGATGCTGGCGGCGGTGCTGTTTCCGTTACTGTTACGGGTTCAAAGGAAGTCACAAAAGTTGTTATTTCCAAGGATGCAGTAGATCCGGATGATGTTGAGATGCTGCAGGATCTTGTCATGGCTGCGGTAAATGAAGCGATGAAGCAGGCAGATGACGCATCATCAGCCGCAATGGGCAAGATGACAGGCGGTATGGGACTCGGCGGTATGTGATGGAACTTTACAGCGCACACATAAATAAACTTATAGACGAGCTTTCGGCGCTTCCGGGGATAGGTTCAAAATCCGCGGAACGTCTTGCGTTTTATCTCGTAAATATGCCTGAGGGGCGGGTTAAGAGACTTACGGATTCAATAACTCAGGCTAAGGCTCATGTGTGTTACTGCAGTGAGTGCTGCAATCTTACTGATCAGGAGATATGTCCGATTTGCTCGAACCCGAAGCGCGATCACAGTACTGTAATGGTAGTCGAGAATCCACGTGATCTGGCGGCGTATGAGAAGACCGGGAGGTATGAGGGAGTGTATCATGTCCTTCATGGCGCGATCTCGCCGATGCTTGGCATTGGACCTGATGATATCAGGATCAAAGAACTGCTGAACAGGCTGAATGGTGATACGGTGCATGAAGTGATAATCGCGACGAATTCAAGTCTTGAAGGTGAGACTACGGCTATGTATATCAGCAAGCTGATAAAGCCGCTTGGAGTAAAGGTCACAAGGATCGCCAGCGGAGTACCTGTTGGCGGCGATCTTGAGAACATAGATGAAGTGACGCTTCTTCGTGCGCTCGAGGGGCGTATGGAGATCTGAACAGAGATCTGAACTGAGAAATGAGTGAATGTTTTGGGTGACCGGTAAGAATAGCCGGTGTGCAGGAGTGCCTGCAGAAGGAGATATATGGGTGTCGTTAAGAGCATTTTCGGGCAAATGAAAGACGGAAGGACTGCTTCACTTTATACACTTGAGAACAGCTCTGGCATGACAGCAGTGGTGACTGATTTTGGAGCAGATCTTGTAAAGCTGATGGTTCCTGGCGATAACGGTACACTTACTGATGTTGTACTTGGCTTTGACAAATTAGAGTATTATTTTGATAATTCGAATTTTTTTGGTGCACTCGTGGGTCCCTGCGCTAACAGGACAGCAGGTGCAAAGTTTGATATTGGTGGCAAAGAATATAACCTTGCTGTAAACGATGGACCAAACAATCTTCACAGTGATATAGAAAATGGCTTTCATAAGCGTCTGTGGTCAGCAGAGACCGGCAATAGCTGCGTGACATTTTCACTCGAATCTCCGGATGGCGATCTTGGTTTTCCGGGAAATAGAAAGGTGTCTGTGACTTATACACTGAAAGATGATAATACACTTGAACTTCATTATCATGCGTCGTCGGATAAAGAGACGATCTTTAATTTTACAAATCATTCTTATTTTAATCTTGCAGGACAGAATAGCGGCAGGAATATAGAAGATCATATCGTGAAGATCAATGCTGATGGATATACGCCGATAGAAGACGGGGCTATTCCGCTTGGCAGAATCGACAGCGTTAAGGGTACGCCATTCGATTTTATTTCCCCTGAAAAAGTCGGGAAAAAGATAAATGACGATAACGAGCAGCTTCATTTTGGATGCGGATATGACCATAATTTTGCCATAAACGATTATGATGGTAAGACACTTCGTGTGGCGGCAGAGGCTACGGACCCGATAAGTGGCAGAAAGATGACAGTTATGACGACTCTTCCGGGAATGCAGTTCTATACAGGCAATCATGTCACGAATATAGACTATGGAAAAGGCGGAGCGGTCTATGATAAGAGAAGCGGATTGTGCTTTGAATCTCAGTATTTCCCGAATTCAGCAAATGAAAAGGCTTTCGAAAAGCCGCAGTTTGGACCGGGCAGGGATTATGATTCGGTCACTTCATTCAGATTCGAATAGATCTAAGCATAAAGTAGAAGAGGGAAACGATGCCGGATATTCATTTGGTTCCAGACAACGTAAATGATGTTGAAGATGATACAGATGATGTGGGACGAAAAGATTACAGATCAAGGATACGTTCTCACAAGTTTACTATTTTCTATAAGACAACACTTGTAATACTTCTTATTGCCGGCATTTCGGTGATAGTGTGGTTCCAGTGGGTACATAAGGAGTATTCGATATGCGCGATCACATCAACAGTGAAGACTGACGCATTTTCAGACAGCAGCCTGATGAATTTTAATGGTGATGTCCTGAGCTATGGCAAGGACGGGGCATGCTGTGTAAGTTCTAAGGGAAAGACTTTATGGAATATCACTTATGAGATGCAGGATCCGATCGTGATGGTCGCTGGATCAAAGGCCGCAATAGGCGATTTTGAGGGTCAGAAGATATATGTTATGGATAAGACCGGTACTATCGGTGAGATATCCACGACAATGCCTATATGCAAATTGAGCATTTCTGATGATGGTGTCGTGGCGGCGATACTTAATGACACGAGTGTCACATGGATATATGTCTATGATTCACAGGGCAAGACCCTTGCATACTTCAAGACATCTATGCGGCAGAGCGGTTATCCTGTAGACATATCACTGTCTCCAAATGGAATCCTTGC
>JAGPKJ010000117.1 GCA_018053995.1 Lachnospiraceae bacterium
CCTGATCAGAACAAGCATGGTGTGGGACTACTTTTTACCCACAGATGTGCACGAAGCCTCAAAGTTTTCCGATGATATAGGATTGGCAGATGAAATTGTTGAATCACTAACAGTTGCAATAAAAAAATATTCGGATGCACTGAAGGAAGTATGTGGTGCAGTTGAATGAGAATTGAAATATTTTTAATATAAGCAGATAAGAGACATTGCCCCCAGACGAGTTGCTCTCTTTTTGTGAAACTACATATTATAAGGATCCCTATTAGTTATTCCCAATTGAAAGTAAGTTTGCACTATCCAAGATGTTAATACACTTGATGCAATTCGATGCGGTTAGAAATGAAGCAGGAATAAATCGATTTATTATGACACCTACTAAATGGATTGAACAGACTAATGCGATAGGGATTGTATCAAAGTCTGGTAGATATGGTGGCGGTGCATATGCACATAGTGATATTGCAGTTTTTGCAATAACTCAATTTTGCGAACATTTTGAGATACCATATATGACGGTGTCTGATTGGGAACATGGCAATCGAAGGGTTCCTCCCTGTTTTTTTCAGACTGCTTGAATATTATGTAAGAACGGAGCAGATGAAGAAGGAGGGCACTGATGGCAAAGAAGCAGATTAAAGAAACGATACGGTCGCTGGATTTAGAAAATCTGCCAAATGATTTTGCGTCAGAAGAAACCAAGGGTCAGAATGAAAGCCACAAAGTAATAGCACATCTCCAAGAATAAGGAATTACTCAAAGAAAGAGGTGAGGAATATGCCCAATTCAAACATATTGATGTATACAACTGAAGATGGACTTACAAAAATAGAAGCTACATTTGAAAATGACACGGTTTGGCTATCAATTGATCAGATGGCAGAATTATTTCAACGTGATAGAAGTGTTATTGGGAAACATGTTAGAAATATATTTAAAGAAGGTGAATTAGATAAGAATTTAGTGTGGGCAAAATTTGCCTACACTGCGTCTGATGGAAAAGATTATAATGTGGATTACTATAACCTCGATGTGATTATCTCAGTTGGATATCGTGTAAAGTCTCTTCGAGGTACACAATTCAGAATATGGGCTACAGATATTTTGAAAGAATACATAAAAAAAGGTTTTGCCATGGATGACGATCGCCTCAAACGTTTGGGTGGAGGCAATTACTTTGAAGAACTGTTATCGAGAATTAGAGATATACGTTCATCTGAGAAGGTCTTTTGGAGAAAAGTGCTTGAGATATATGCAACAAGCATTGATTATAATCCTGATACGGAAGAGTCTATTATTTTTTTTAAACAGGTACAAAATAAAATGCACTGGGCTGCGCATAAGCATACAGCGGCAGAAGTTGTATTTTATAGAGCTGATGCTGAAAAAGAAAATATGGGACTAACATCTTGGGAAGGAAATCAGATAAAAAAATCTGACTCTGAAATTGCAAAAAATTATTTGGATGATAAAGAAATAGATGCACTCAATAAGATAGTTGCAGCTTATCTGGATATTGCTGAGGTGCAGGCATTAAATCATGAACCAATGTATATGAAAGATTGGTTACAGACGATTGATGATTACCTAAAGATGACCCGCCGAGAAATATTGACGACTAAAGGTGGTGTTTCGCATCAGCAGGCAATAGAGAAAGCACATGCTGAATATGACAAATATAAAAAGAAACAAGATGATAATTTGTCACCGGTAGAGAAGGATTTTATTAAAAGTATTGATAAACTTGAACAAATTGGTATGAGAAAAAAAATATAGCAAATGTCAGCAGACTGCATTCTTAAACTTTATTGATATATGCGGCGGCTTTTGCTATAATTCTCAGGTACTTATAAGATTTGCGGTGAAGCCGCGGGAAAGTGAGACAATAAAATGTTTTTATGGATTTCTATGGTTGCAGCGATTGGTCCTGCAATATACCTTCTATGCTATATCTACAAGCAGGATAAGATAGAGAAGGAACCTACCAAAATGCTGGTTCAGCTTTTCTTTTTAGGATGTCTTGCGGGAGTTATTGCATGTGTTCTTGAGGAAATAGGAACTGTAGTACTTAATAAATTTGTCGATCCTAATAGTCCGGCCGGAGAGATAATGATGGCATTTTTCATTGTTGCTGTTGCTGAAGAGGGAGCAAAATTTCTACTACTTAAGAAGAGGACATGGAAAGATCCAAATTTCAATTTCAGGTTTGATGGCGTTGTTTATGCGGTATTCGTTTCGCTTGGATTTGCGGCATTTGAAAACATTGGATATGTTTTCAGCTTTGGACTTTCAGTAACCATTCCCAGAGCACTTCTTGCAATACCGGCACATATGGGATTCGCAGTATTTATGGGCGCATTTTATGGTCGCGCAAAATTCTGTGAAACTAAGGGAGACAATACGGGTAAGACACTTAATCTTATAATCGGATATCTTATGGCTGTTCTGCTTCACGGGTTCTATGATGCGACAGCGATGCTTCAGACAGGACTTTCAATGTTGCTCTATCTCATATTTGTCATAGCGATGTATATTATCGTATATAGAAAGATCAAGAGAGAATCAAAGACGGATACATATATTGATTGATGATTGTGTGTATATCTAGGAGGCATCTATGTGCGGAATCATAGGTTATACAGGTAAGAAGCCGGTCAGGGATATTATACTTGATGGTCTTACGATGCTTGAATACAGAGGGTACGACAGTGCCGGCATAGCGATGACGGATAGAAAGACTGGAAAGACTGATATCTGGAAATGTGCAGGACGTGTCGCGGATCTTAGGAAGATATGCAGTGATGCAGATCCGGATTCGACATGTGGCATAGGTCATACCAGATGGGCTACTCATGGCGGTGTAAATGATGCAAATGCACATCCGCATAAAGTTGGCCGCGTGACTCTTGTGCATAACGGAATCATAGAGAACTATCGCGACATAATCTCCGACTATCACTTTGAGAATGTGCTTCAGTCTGAAACGGATACGGAAGTTGCGGCAGCGCTTGTTGATTATTATTTCAAAAAATATGGTGATCCCAAGAAGGCGATATCGGAATCTGTGAAACGTCTTCATGGAACATTTGCGTTTGTCATCATGTTCGAGGATGTTCCAGGCGTTATATATTCAGTGCGTAATGTAAGCCCGATCGTTGCGACTCTCAGTAAAGAGGGCGCGATGCTCGCATCTGATGTTACGGCTCTGTGCAAATTTACAAATAAATATTTTGTACTCCCGGAATATACGATAGCAGAACTTCATAAAGATGCGCTCTACCTTTGGTCGCTTGACGGAAAGGCTGTTCTTCCTGAATATCTTGTAATGGATTGGGAGAAGAATTCGGCCGAGAAAGACGGATATCCTTTCTATATGGAGAAGGAGATCATGGAGCAGCCTCGTGCCATAAGCGATACGATCACTCCAAGGATCAAGAACGGTATGCCTGATTTTGAGAAAGACGGGATTCCGGACAGTCTGTTCACAGACTGCGACAGGATATGTATAGTAGCTTGTGGAACCGCAATGCATGCGGGTCTCGTGTTCCAGGCACTTGTAAAGTCAATACTGAATATGCATATCGACGTTGATCTTGCATCAGAGTTCATATATGGCGATCCGGTAATCGATGAGAAGACGCTTGTAATTGCGGTATCACAGTCGGGCGAGACAATAGATACTCTTGAAGCTGTAAAGTATGCAAAGGGCAAGGGGGCGAAGACTCTCGGTATCATCAATGTAAAGGGTTCGTCTATCGCCAGAGAGGCTGATCATGTTCTTTATACAAATGCAGGGCCTGAGATCGCTGTTGCCAGCACAAAGGCATATACGACACAGCTGTCACTTTTCTTCCTGATAGTTTGCAAGATGGCATCGCTCAAGGGAATATGGGACGATGCAAAAACAAAATCATTTACTAAAGAGATGTCTTCAGTTCCTGATGCAGTACAGAAGATGCTTGATAACCGAAGACAGATACATGTTGTAGCGCGTACTGTACTTGATGCAAGTGATCTGTTCATGATAGGCAGAGGTCTTGATTATTCGATACTTCAGGAAGGCTCGCTTAAGATGAAGGAAGTATCTTATATTCATTCTGAGGCTTATGCTTCGGGAGAACTTAAGCATGGTCCCATAGCGCTTATCACGGATTCGACGCCAGTAGTTGCGGTCGTTACGCAGAAGAAGCTTATATCTAAGGAACTTTCGAATATAAGAGAGGTGCGTTCGAGAGGTGCACAGATAGTTCTTTTTGTAAAGAATGAGTATTCTGACAGTCTTGAGCAGGAATTTCAGATATGCCGTCTGCCGGATCTTCCGGATGAGATGATGGTATTCCCTGCATCTGTCGCGCTGCAGTTACTTGCATATTATGTATCAGCTGATAAGGGCTTTGATGTCGATAAGCCGAGAAATCTCGCAAAGGTTGTTACGGTAGAATAAATCATTACATACGAAATGCTTCGCTTTCTGTCATCGGAAAGCGGAGCATTTTTTACATAGATTTTACATAGAGAACCATTCGATTTTACAAACGTCTAATATGATGTAACTGATGCTCGTGTCGAAAGTCATACTGCTTTCGTGCTTGCACGAAGAGCAGCAACCCGTAGCATCATAATGTGAAAACCACGTTTGTAAATTGATCGGGCACAGGCCAGGATCTGTGCGTGAAAGGATCGGTTCTCTATGAATATCTTTGGAATACTGTCACTTATGGGCGGGCTTGCCATGTTCCTATACGGGATGACCGTAATGGAAGACGGGCTCACAAAGGTCTCAGGTGGTCGTCTTGAGACGATACTCGAGAAGATGACCAAGAGCCGGTTTACCGGAGTTCTGCTAGGTGCCGGTGTCACGGCAGTTATTCAGTCGTCATCAGCGACGACGGTAATGGTAGTCGGATTTGTCAATTCAGGGATCATGAAGCTGACACAGGCTGTCGGTGTCATCATGGGAGCCAATATCGGAACGACTGCGACCGCATGGCTTCTCAGCCTTACGGGTATCAGCGGCGATTCTGTTTTTGTAAAGCTTCTTAATCCTGTATCTTTTAGTTCTGTACTTGCTCTCATAGGTATTTTCTTTATCTTATTTTCCAAAAATGAAAAAAAGAAAGATATCGCACTTATCATGATCGGGTTTGCGGTCTTAATGTATGGAATGCAGATGATGTCAGATTCAGTATCTCCGCTTGCGGATGAACCGGGATTTGCAAAGCTGCTTACGATGTTCTCTAACCCGCTGCTTGGCTGTCTTGCAGGAGCAATCCTTACGGCGGTGATACAGTCTTCGTCAGCTTCAGTCGGTATCCTTCAGGCGATCAGCATGACGGGTGATGTCACGTTTTCCGCGGCTTTTCCGATAATACTCGGCGCCAACATCGGAACATGTATAACCGCCATACTTTCTGCGATCGGTGCAAATAAGAACGCGAAGCGTGCGGCAGGCATTCATCTTTCATTTAACATAATAGGAGCAGCGGTCTGCATGGCATTGTTCTATGCAGTAAATGCCATCGTGCATTTCCCATTTATGGGGAAATCGGCTAATCCGGCGGAGATAGCGCTTGTACACAGCATATTTAATATCTCGGCGACATGTATATTGTTCCCATTTGGTGATAAACTCGTGAAACTTATGCAGATGATAATACCTGAGGATGCAGAAGAGAAGCCACAGGATATATGCTCATCTCTTCTCGATCCTAGATTTCTTGAATCACCTTCTCTTGCAGTATCACAGTGCAGACAGGCGGCAGTGAACATGGCAGAAGATACAAAGAACGCTCTGTTTGGTGCGATGAGCCTCATAGAAGGTTATAATGAAGAAGCAGCGGCAAAGGTGCGGACACTCGAAGATGAGGTCGACAGGTACGAGGATTCGCTGGGAAGTTATATGGTAAAACTCAGCGCACACGATCTTTCCGAGCAGGACAGCAGAAAGCTATCAGTAATGCTTCACTGCATCGGTGATTTTGAGAGGATATCGGATCATGCAGTGAACATCGTGGAAGCTGCAGAGGAACTGAGCAAGAAAGATGAGCACTTCAGCAAGAAGGCGATCGCAGAACTGGGCGTATATACAAAGGCTGTAAAGGATGTCGTAAACATGTCGTTTAAGTCGTTTGCCGATGATGACAGAGCACTCGCAAGGCAGGTGGAACCGCTTGAAGAGGTAATCGATTATCTTAATGAGGAGATAAAGAAGCGTCACATCAAGAGACTTCGTAAGGGAAAATGTACGATAGAACTTGGATTTGTGCTTTCGGATGTCACGACAGCTTATGAGAGAGTGTCAGATCATTGTTCAAATATCGCGGTATGCATGATAGAAGTAAATGAGAATGAATTCGATACACATGAGTATATGCTCACGCTTAAAGGCGGAGACAGCGG
>JAGPKJ010000118.1 GCA_018053995.1 Lachnospiraceae bacterium
TTTGATGCATCTTACGAGTTCGATGAATCCATAATCGAAAGAGAATCCGTAAAAGATATCAACAAACCTTCTTCAGGAGCTCATCGGTAAAGATATCAACAAACCCTCTTCTTCAGGAGCTCATCGTTAAAGATATCACTAAACCCTCTTCTTCCGAAGCTCATCGGTGACGTTCACCACCGGGTATTCTTTACCACGCACAGTGACGGATGTTACATCTGACTTTATTGCAAATATCTGTTCATCCACATACTGTTTCTTTTCGACCGTTTCTCCTGCTTCAAGTTTTTTCAATATCTCTTCTATCTTCGGTCCGAGAAGCGGGTTATCTTCACAGTTGCACGAGATCTGACCGTTTTTCACACACTCGAGTCCGCCATTAGAAGCATCAAAGCTGATGATCATGATCTCTCCTGCCTCGATATCGCTGCCGATCTTTTTCCCCTCATTCTGAAGGATATCTATTGCACCATATGCCTCATTATCATTGTCGCAGTATACAACGTTAAGTTCCGGATATTTTTTGAGCAGCTGCTCCATAGCTTCCTTGCCCTTTGCCTGTGTAAACTCCCCGGGCTCTGCACCAAGAAATGACCATCCATACTTCTTCACAGCATTATGAAGTGCATTATCACGCCCTATCTGCACTGAAGATCCTTCAGTTCCCATAATATTAACGATCCTGATATCTTCCGGATCTATATTCTCTGATTCTGCATACGCATTCAGCCATTCACACGCCCTTTCTCCTTCGAGCAGAGCATCCGAACCAACCCACGCACTGTAGAGCGAATCGTCACTTACCGATACCGACCTGTCCGCGATAATGAGCGGTATTCCGGCTTCTTTCACTTCACTTAAGATATTATCCCATCCATCTTCGACAATTGGCTCCAGTACGATATAATCCACCCCTTCCTGAATGAACTTTCGTACTGCAGACATCTGCTTTTCTGGGTCATTTTCCGAATCCACATATATAAGATTGTATCCGTTCTCCGCGGAAAACGTATCACATATCGATTTAGAATTCGCCCGTCTCCAGTCAGATTCTTCTCCTACCTGTGCAAATCCTATCGTTATAGCTGCCGGATTCGAAAGAGTAGACTCTTCCACCACATCTTTATTTTCTGTTCCGCATCCGCCGATGATCATCATCGCACCCGCAATCATTACCGCCAGCAGACGATTTTTTTTACATATCATTTCGCACCCCTTCCATCGTATCTCCCCACATCTCTATACTATCTTCGCAGATAATCTCCGGGCAGCCGCCAGACTCTTGCCTCACCAAATCACTTATTAATTCAAGTTATCGATCCGTTCCCTATGCTGCCTTGCCTCACCAAATCACTTATTTATTCTGACTGATGATCTGTTCTCTACGCTGTCATGTATCTTCTCCGGATCATCTACTTCAGGTATATTCAGTGTTACACATGTGCCTTTGCCATATGTACTGCTCACATGAATCCCATATTTCTCACCGTAATTAAGCTGTATCCGCTGTTCAACATTTGATATTCCGAACCCGCCTGAATCGCTTTCTCCATTAGTCACTTCTCCTGAGATGAGCTTCCTCATATGATCTAGTTCTTCTTCTGTCATCCCTATCCCATCATCTGTGACCGTAAATATCATTTCCCCATTCTCATGCTTTCCGTTCACGATTATATGACCTAATGAGCGCTTATTTTTGATTCCATGATAAAGCGCATTCTCAACTATAGGCTGTAGCATAAGTTTCATAAGATAGAACTGTTTCATATCCTCCGGGATATTGATCTCATACCTGAGTATGTCCCTGTATCTGAACTGTTGAATCTCAAGATAGCTCCTGATATGACTTTCTTCTTCTCTTACCGTGATCCAGTCACGCCCCTTGCTAAGGCTTGTTCTGAAGAAATTTGAGAGTGATGAGAGCATGCTTTCCGCCTGTTCATTCTCTCCTGCTTCAATAAGCCACATTATCGCGTCAAGGGTATTGTATAGAAAATGAGGTGTTATCTGAGCCTGAAACAACTTAAGTTCCAGATTACGCAGATTCTTCTGCTCCGTACATACGTCTTCTACAAGATCTGATATCTGCGTCACCATCTGATTAAAACTCACTGAAAGCGTTCTGATCTCATCGACATTGCTTGGTGTATCAATTCTGACTGAAAAATCACCATCAGCGAACTGATGTGTCTTTTGGCAAAGATCGCTGATCGGGTCTGTTATCTTTCCAACGATCGTTCTTGAAACGATCAGTGTCTCAATAGCAGCACAGGCGATAAAGATGAGAAGCAGAATGAGCGTCCTTTGCATCTGCGCCGAGATATCCTCTCTCATCTTCTCCATGTCACAGGCTTCGAGGTAGATGTAATTCTCGATATCGTTCTGAATAAAGCCAGTCATCTCATTAATATCCGTACGCAATATCTCGATATTGTCATCATAATGATTGCCCTCTTTGATATTCGCCATGATCTTGTCTACTTTTTTTTCAAGATTATTTAGAACCCTTTGGACTGAATCAATATCATTTATGATATTTGCATTATTTGTCGTCTGCCTCAGCTCATTGAAATGCTGCCGCATATCATCGATAAGATAATATGGATTATTATTGCTCTCCTGATCCTTGATTTCCGACCAGTCATATGTCTCAACAATGATATAATACATACAGCTGTTCATGTTATTTTCAAATGCAGTATTATACTTATTCACTGACGTGATATTCTGGACATTACGATCATATTGAACATGAAGCTGATCAAGAAGTACCGTCTCATAGAGCGCGATGACCAGAAATGGTATGACGGTCATAAGCACAAGCGATATGATGCTTGCCCTGATGCTTTTATGATTTTTATGAAAACTTATCTTTTTCATTTTTAGCTCCATACCAAACTCCATGTCGAACTCATATCCGACCATCAGACTCCATACTAGGTCATAAGACTCAATACCAGGTCTTCTTTACAAGGGGCGTTACAATATCCTTGTGAGGTTTCACTCCTCATCTCCACGAGCCTGCATCCCGGAATTTCTGAATTCCTTTGGCGTTACGTTCTGTGTCTTCTTGAAGATGTAATAGAAATAATGTGGATCACTGTATCCTACATTCATCCCTATCTCTGCACTTGTCTGATTAGTCGACCGCAGCAGCACCTTGGCACTTTCCATTCTCACATTTGTGATATATTCAACAAGCGTGTTCCCGGTCTCTTTACTGAAAACATGACTTAAGTGCGTCGGGCTCATGCCTATAGCATCAGCTATCGTACTGAGTGACAGTTCATTATCAGAATAATGCTCCAGAATATATTTCTGCGCTTCCGATATTATTGTCACCGAATGAGTCTCCGACGAATCAGCTCGAAGTTTTAATGTCTGTGCAAGACTCTTCTTAAGATAATCTGCCATCTTTTCTGGCGAATCAAGCGACAGCAGCTCCTTGTAATTGCCGCATGCCTCTTCAATCTGTTCTTTCGGATATCCGAGTGCCTCAAGAAATGTTGATACCGTAAGATAGACGTCCATGAGAATATACTGACGCAGCATAAATGAATCGAGGTTCTGTCTCCCGACATCATTTATCATAGCTTCAACAAATGAACCTATATCATCTTCCGTACCACTCCTTAGAAAATTCATAAGAATCGTCCTGTCGGTCTTCCAGAACTGAAGTGTAGAAAGATCGACTTCATCCGCATCGCTTATCATACGTGCTTCAGTTTCTCCACTTATATCTGTTCCATCATCCGGTTTTTCCACGTTTCCTTCATCAGATGCATAAAATTCATGACTCTTCTCACACATAAACCTGCGCGCGAAAAGCTTGCTTGCCATTTCATATGAATGACCAATCTCTGTTATCCTGTCAACTACCGGGCCTGACGCTGTAAAATATATCTCATCTTTTTTCTCCGCCGCTCTGCTTCGTATCAGATTCATTATCTCTTTCTCGTCTGAAGCGATCGTTTCCGCATCATTGCCGCTGAGCATTATGCAAAGTGAACCTCCGACGAGTTCATAATATTCAGTACTTCCACTTCTGAATATCGATTCCTCGATAAGGCTCATAAGTCCGTTCCTTGCGTCTTCCACTCCCGGATCTGCATTTTCTGTAGGTATACTCTGAAACAGGATGATCTTATACATCACTGCCGTCATATGTTTCCCGAGTTCCTTGCTTTTATCAAGTATCTCTGTTATCGTCAGTTTCCCGTCTATTATATCCATCAGGAATCTGCTCTTTTCGAGCTTTAATCTTTCCTCATGCTCCGCTTCATATATATCACGATAACTTTTCTGTTTTCTTTCCTCTTCAATGCTTTCGCCTACCCGTTTCATTGATTCGAGCAGTTTTGCCCCGCTTACCGGCTTAAGCAGATAATCAGTGACTCCTATGCTGATCGCCTCACGCGCATACGAAAAATCATCATATCCACTGAGTATTATGATCTTTGCTGCAGGAAGATTTTTGCTTACAAGTCTGGACAGTTCAAGTCCGTTCATGAAAGGCATCCTTATATCAGTTATAAGGATATCAGGCTGCGTATTCAGTATAAGCGGATATGCACGTTCCCCATCGCCTGCTTCTCCGACGAGTTCATATCCCTCTTTTTCCCAGTTCACTGTTTTTCGGATTGCTTCGCGAATGATATATTCGTCTTCCACAAGAAAAACTTTCAGCATCAGATCATCTCCATGTAATAAGTTTTAAGGACTGATAGTCAAAGCATTGTTCAGATCACTGACAAGCTTATTCTAACAGCCCTCATATACTAAAGTCAAAATATGGTGTAAATGTCGAAAGCCAACGAATTGAGCGAAGAAATACATCGCATCATATCGCAATAATAACTTATTGCAGCATCAATCAACTTTCTCTTCTACTCTTGATATATGCGAATACCGCCTGAAGGAGTATGAACACGCATAGCAGTGCAGCGGTCATAATATTAGCCCAGCTTGAAAGCAGTTTTCCATTTGTCATGACAAGAGCATTGATCGTTCCTGTGATCAATACACCTACAAGTGTTCCCCATACATTTCCGACACCGCCCGTAAGGAGAGTTCCGCCGATAACAGCCGCGGCAATGGCATCCATCTCAAGTCCTTTTGCCTGCTGCACATATCCTTTCATCGTGTTCATGCAATACAGGATACCACCAAATGAACATAGTGCAGAAGAAAGTACATATGCTTCCATCTTCGTCTTCTTTACATTAAGTCCCATCATTACCGCACTCGTTTCGTTACCTCCTACAGCATACAGAACTCTGCCGAATTTAGTATATTTCAGAACGATATAGATGAGAGCGACTACTACTATCGCCATGATGACCGTCGGTCTGATAAATGGAGCTATCATTTTCTTCTTACCCATATATCCCAGGAATTCCGGAAGTACGATCTTTGTATTTGCCCATTTATAGAAAATAGGATTTATCTTTTCTGTTATTGAGACCTGATTAGTATTAATGACCGCTGTCATTCCTCGTCCAAAGAACATTCCCGCCATCGTGACTATAAATGGCTGAATGTCCAGATAGCATACGAGATATCCCTGGACAAGTCCCCATACAACACCGATCACCATTACGATCGTAACTACTTCGATAGCACTCATATTCTTATTTGCCATACCATCTGCAAGTATCATACAGTCCATAGCTATGAGTGAACCGACAGAGATATCTATTCCACCTGTCAGCATTACACACGTCATTCCTGTCGCCACACAGATAAGGCTTGCATTTGTGATAAGGATATTTAAGAATGTCTGCAGATGCGTAAAACCTTTACCTGAATACATTACACACCCTACCACGTACATCCCGACAAACAGAAGTATCGTGATCATTAGAAGAAGGTTGTTACCATTAATCTTTTTGCCGGCACTTCCGGTCTTTTTCATTTTCGCCGTCATCACACTGCCGCCTCCTTCTTCGCCGCCGCTCTCTTTCTGCGGGTTATGAACCAGTCCTTAAATACAGGAGACTGAATGACTACTATTATAACTATGATTATCGCCATGATGACCGGAGACTGATCCGTCGAAACGCCCATAGCAAGAAGTGTTGTCATGATCGCCTGAATCGTATAGGCTCCCACTATCGAACCTGCAATGTTGAATTTGCCGCCTGCAAGAGAATTGCCGCCAAGTGCAACCGCAAGTATCGAATACATTTCATAGTTGAGACCGATATTATTTGAATCTGCTGAATATATCCTTGACGAAGCTATCATTCCGGCTGCGCCTGCGCAAAGTCCGCATATCGCGTAGCATATAAGACATATCGCGTCAGAATTGATTCCGCAT
>JAGPKJ010000119.1 GCA_018053995.1 Lachnospiraceae bacterium
GACCTTCTTTATATTTATCCTATATACTATGTCTTGCTTGCTGTATCTTGCCTTGCTTGCTGTATCTTGTCTTGCTTGCTGTATCTTGTCTTGCTTGCTGTATCTTGTCTTGCTTGCTGTATCTTGCCTTGCTTGCCATATCTTGTCTTGCTTGCTGTATCTTGTCTTGCTTGCCATATCTTGTCTTGCTTGCTGTATCTTGTCTTGCTTGCTGTATCTTGTCTTGCTTGCCATATCTTGTCTTGCTTGCTGTATCTTGTCTTGCTATTACATCTTATTCATATTATATAAGTGGCAAAAATGTTACCCATTAACGTATGTGCATCATTCAGCCATTAGTTCAATGATTGTGATGTATTTTTTCTTGTTAAACTGCTTGTGTTTTTCTTCATTGCATCATTCAGGCAATATATATCTTATTGTGATGCAATTTTTTAGATTTATGTGGGGGTATAAATACATAATTGCATCACTCACAGTTTCTTTACCGTACCGTGATGTACTTTACCATACCATAATGTACTTCCCATTATGTCTACCCCCTCCTTGTTCGAGAATTTTGCATCATATATGCGCCTGTTATCGCCCAGTGATGTATTTATATTATGTAAACCGTACTCTTATTCAAATAATTGCATCAAAAATCTACCATTCTCATCTGTATGATGTGATTTGAATGCATCTTTGAATGTAACACGTCCGCATCTATCAGTACATTATAAAGATTATATCGGATGTATCCTTAGGTATATCCTTAGTTGTATCCTTAGTTGTATCCTTAGTTGTATCTTTAGCTGTATCCTTAGTTGTATCCTTAGAAATATCCTTAAATATATCCTTAGATATATCCTTAGATATATTCTTAAATGTCCTCTACTGTTATCTTTCTGTAATCAAAACCTTTTTCAAGATTCTTTTCGATTGTGATTTTGGTATAATGCTCCGGCAAAATCTCTGCTACAAGATCCGCCCACTCGATAAGACACACACCCTTTCCAAAGAAGCAGTCGTCATAGCCAATCTCATCCATCTCAGACACATCCGCTATCCTGTAACAATCAAAATGATACATAGGAAGTCTGCCACTCTCGTATATCTGTATGATCGTAAAAGTCGGTGAGCACACAGGTTCATCAATTCCAAGACCTTTAGCCACGCCCTGCGTGAACACGGTCTTCCCGACGCCCAGATCACCATTCAGCGTGATCACAGTCCCCGGTGCAGCTTTCACTCCTATGCTCTTTCCAAATTCAAACGTCTCTTCCGCGCTATTTGTCTCTTTTACCATAATCTATATCCTTGTCATAGCTGTTACTCTGCTTGCCGTTGTTGCTTCACTTGCTGCTGTTTCACTTGCTGCTGTTTCAATTGCTGCTGTTTCACTTGCTACTGTTTCAATTGCTGCTGTTTTGCTTGCTGCTTCGCTGGCTTCTGCTTTGCTGGCTGCTGCTTTGCTGGCTGCTGCTTTGCTGACAGCTGCAAACCCGTTCTCGAAAAAAAGCACCTACGATGTAGGTGCTTTTTCACTACTTCTATCTTATTATACTGAAAACTCGCTAAACTTCAACCCGCTCGTTATCCCAGACAAGCCTTCTCGTTATCCTGAACAAGCCCGACACATGCTGCAACCCGTTCAGTAGCAAGTACGCTGATATATATGCCGTAAGAGCCATTACACAATGCCATTTCCGACTGGCGTACATGGGGTTTCAGCTTCCATTGCCAAAGCCATTGTACGAACCCTAAATTCCCTCGCTCCTAAATGCACTTTAATAAAAGAGGCAGAAACATGTGCAGTTTCGATGCACTTTCGCACCAAATGCACATATTTCTGCCCGATTGTACTACACATACGCCCAGTCATCACTGCTCTCTACGGTCAGCGCGGATATATCTAGTCGTGAGGACCATTGTGCTGGCGCCGGTGC
Source organism: Lachnospiraceae bacterium (assembly GCA_018053995.1). Taxonomy (GTDB): domain Bacteria; phylum Bacillota; class Clostridia; order Lachnospirales; family Lachnospiraceae; genus JAGPKJ01. The sequence goes on from JAGPKJ010000119.1 coordinate 1,929, forward strand.
TTGGCGAGGTTCTTCCGAGCCATACGCACCGCTGCGCCATGCACTGAGCGAAAGCGTGTCCGAGCCGACTGATATATCCGGCTGACCTGGCTACTAGACACGCTGCTGAGTGCGAGCGTGTCCGAACCGACATGATATATCCGGCTGACCTGGCTGCTAGACACGCTGCTGAAGGCGAGCACTTGCCTGCACTTACTCGTGCCTCAATGCTTCGATAGGGCTGAGCTTAGCCGCCTTCTTGGCAGGATAGATACCGAAGAAGATACCGACAGCCGTTGAGAAAAGCATAGCTCCGATGATAACAGCCGGATCAAATATAGGTGCGATCTTAGTAAGTATACCCGCCACTTTAGCAAGTCCAACCCCGATCAAAATACCTATAATGCCGCCCATAAGCGTGATGATCGAAGCTTCCGCAAGGAACTGAGTCATGATCGATGAAGTCCTCGCACCAAGTGCCTTTCTTATACCAATCTCACGCGTACGCTCCGTGACCGATACGAGCATGATATTCATGACACCTATGCCACCGACGATAAGTGATATCGCTGCGACAAATGAAATGAAGATCGTGATATTGCCCATTACCGAATTGACCTGACTAAGAATATCGTTAAAGTTCTCGATCGTTATCTTGTTTTCACCACGAACACCTTTTCGCATTGCAAGAAGTGCGACAGATCTTGCAGCTACTTCATTTGCATTATCATTAGAATCCGCGATTATAATGAAGCCTGTCATGTTTGTCGTGGAGTACTGATATACATCCTGTAGGACAGACATCGGAATATCAAGGGTAACGGTATCATCCGAATATCCCATATTCATTAGACTGCTGTTTGCTTCTTCACGAACCCCGACTATCCTGAGTGCAGTCGTTATATCATCCAGTGTAAGATCAACGCTCATGCCGATAACATCAGTCGTACCGAAGAGTGACATCGCGCCGCTTTTTGATATAACGCAGACTGGATTTGCCGCGTAATAATCACTGTCTGTAAAATAGTGACCTTTCACAAATTTCTGCTTTGATGTAAATTCCTGCGTCGCTGTACCGGCAGTAGCATTCGCATTCTTATTTCCCTTAGGTCCGGAAATTGTGCCATAAAAAGACCAGTTCTGCGTAACACCTTTTACATGCTTTACATTATTTAAGATGTAATTCATATCATCTTCGTCGAAATAAACCTGATTACCGGATTTGTCCGTGTCCTGTGACATGATATATATCTGTCCGCCGGCCATATCATTCATTTCCTGATCGACTTCTCCGCTCATTCCCTTTCCGATCGATATGATCATGATAACCGAAGCGATACCTATGATTATACCGAGCATCGTGAGAAATGACCTCGCCTTGTTGCTCTTAATGCTCATCAAGGCTATCTTTATATATTCAGCGATCTGTCCCATTTTGCCTGCTTTCCTATTTAAATTTTTTCAGCTTACTGCCTGCTGCATTCTTATTTTCCAGATCAGTTCCTGCAATCTCTGCCAGGCTTATTCGGCAGCTGCCGTTGAGCCGGACTCAGCCTGACTTTCTGCTGATGTCGAACCTGCGTCCGATGCAGCATCTGATGTTGCATCAACCTGCGGCATCGCAGTTACTTTCATTCCCGCTACCATATCTGCGGTCACTCCAGTAACTACCTGATCTCCAGACTCAACCCCGCTCTTTACCTCAACAGATTCGTCTGAAGAAATTCCAAGTTCAACAGCTTTTCTTGTAAGAATGCCATTATCAACTGTATATACAAAATCGCCGTTCTTATCCGTATTGATACATTCTATAGGAAGTATAACAACATTATCCGCTTTTGCGCATGCAACTGTTATCTTGGCTTCAACACCAAGGTAAACGTCATTATCAGGATTTGTTATCGTTATCTCAGTATTGATTACCGGCGTACCGCTCGCATTCTTTACCGCCATCTGATTGATTCTTGTTATCTCGCCATCATAATCTTTGCCTGCTATATTGACTGTTGCCTTCTCACCCTTCTTGATCTTGTCTATATCATACTTCGTTACCGACATCGTTACTGAAACATCATCAAGACTCTGTTCCTCCATGATCTCCGTTCCGACAGCACCAGTACTTCCTTCAACCGTTTTGATGTCTGTGATGATTCCGTTAAAGTCGGCTTTTACGCCACCCTGAACCTCAGTCAGACTATCAAGCGTCTGCTGTGCCGTAAGCTTCTTTACTTCAAGACTCTGTGAAAGATTTGTTAGACTTCCTCCATCAAGTGCTCCGTCCTTTGAAGTAGTCTGCTGTGATTCCATAGTGCTCTTATCACCATTAAGTTCTGTTATCGATCTCTGAAGAACTGTTATCTGATCTTTCCATGCCTGAATATCTTTATCATTTGACTGCTTGGACTTTATCTCTTCCAGCTTCATCTGCTGCTGTGTGACTGTGTCCATGCTCTCCTGCTTCTTTTCATTCATTGCATCCGAATTATCAGTCGACATATTCCATTTTGACAGTTCATTGTTGATTCCATCTATTGATTTCGAGATCTCTGATTCCTCATCAGTATACTTTGCAGTCTTCTCATTGATCTGCGCATTTAGCGTATCGATCTGAGACTGAACCTCGTCGATCTGCTGGTTGATCACCGGAAGATTATTATTTGCCTCACTTAAGTTTCCAAGTGTCTGATTATTCTTATAGATGCTGCCGCTGTAGCTGCCGGCATCTGCTGACATCGTGCTCTGCTGGATCTTTATCTGGTTTTCGATCTGATCCTCATCATATGCAAATAAAATGTCACCTTTTTTTACTGCGTCTCCGACTTTTACGTTCACTGTCGTGATCGGCACAGCCACACCTGCAAAATACTGCTTCGTCGTGTTGCTCTTAACAGTTCCGCTCGTTGAAAGTGTCTGCTGTACAGTTCCCGTCGTGGCTTCTACTGTCGTTACAGGTGTCCCTGCATTCGCGCTTTGCATCTTCGAGAAAATAAAAAGTCCAACGACCAATGCAATTAACACCAGAATGATGATACGGCGAATAACTTTTTTACGTTTTTTTACTGCCGGATCTGCATTTTTTATTGACTTTTCACGCTTCTTATCAAGCTTCTCCTGTGCTTTCCCTGCTTTTTCGCCAGCCTTAAGCTCATTTTTTTCATTTTTCTGAATCGAAGTATTCAATCTCATCTTGCTGTCACTCTTCTTATTTTCCTCTTGCATATACATCGTCTTATTCCCTTTTTCATTTGTTTTGTCTGAACTCATACCATCTGCTGCATTTTCATCCGGCGTACTTCCCCAGATATCTTTTTCCTCGTTCATATCCCTGCTCCCTTGCCTGTTGTCGTGAAGTTCTGTATCCTAAGTTCTGATTCTAAATTCTGTACTATGAAGCCTTCTATATCTTTTCGTGTACAAGTGCATCATTCTCTTCGATATTCTTATTTCCCGTATCTGACGAATCAGCTACAATGCGGCCATCCACTATCTTGACTATTCTCTTCGCACGCGATGCGATCGTTGCATCATGCGTGATCAGGATTACCGTTCTCCCTTCTTCATTCAGCTTTTTTAGAACATCCATTATCTCAGTACTTGAAGCTGAATCAAGGTTTCCTGTCGGTTCATCCGCAAGTATTACCGGCGGTGCCTGTGCTATCGCCCTTGCGATTGCGACTCGCTGCTGCTGTCCACCTGAAAGCTCCGATGGCTTATGCATTTTTCGAGGTCCAAGTCCTACTCTGTCGATAGCTGAATCAGCCATCTCCCGGCGCTCCTTTGCTCCAACCCCGCGATAGATCAGCGGAAGTTCCACATTTTCCAATGCCGAAAGACTTGCAATAAGATTAAATCCCTGGAAAATAAAACCTATCTCCTGGTTTCTGATGTCCGAAAGCTCATCATCTGTCAAATGTGAAACGTCTCTTCCGTGCAGGTAATAATCACCATCCGTCGGAACGTCAAGGCATCCAAGTATGTTCATCAGTGTTGATTTACCTGATCCTGACTGGCCTATGATCGCGACAAACTCGCCTTCAGCGATCTTCAGTGTTACGTGATCGAGCGCCCTTACTTCATTCTCGCCCGGATTGTAGATCTTGCTGATGTTCTCAACATCTACTAATGTCTCCATATCTCCTCCGTCATCTTCATTTATCTTTATTTCTATCTTTATTTCTATCTTTATTTCTATCTTTATTTCTATTTTTATTTCTATAGCGAATCCCGATTTTTCGCCTATTATATCTCTGCTTTTCATAGCAACATTAATTTATCAGGATTAATGCGTCAATGCATTTTAGACTTTCTTAATAGCAATTTAAGCAAATCATAAGGATTTGTATTACATGTTTAGTGCACTAATACAGTATTACAC
>JAGPKJ010000120.1 GCA_018053995.1 Lachnospiraceae bacterium
ACTCGACGTTAGCAGGAACATTCCACGCTTAACATCGCTATCTATAAGAAGTCTTTTGTCATTTTCCCCATCAGTCAGACTCGGATATACATAACTGGCGCTGCCGCCTCCTTCGCGTATACCGCAGCAACAGACAATATCACTGTCATTGATCACCGCATCGTTATACATTGTGCGGCACATGTCAGGCTCTATCCAGTCGTCTGCATCGACATATTGAACATACTCTCCTGACGCATACGAAAGAGCAATATTGCGCGCCGTACCCTGCCGCATATTCTCGTCGTTCCTGATTATGCAGACATTATCCGGCAGTTCACTCTCAAATGATCTGAGCTTCTCCCATGTATCGTCGGTCGAAGCATCATCAACAAATATGATCTGCAGGTGATCTATTCCTATAGTCTGCGCTTTCAGTGAATCAAAGCATCGGGAAATAAGAGCTGATGCGTTATAGCATGGAATGATGATACTTATGAGTTTTTCTCCCGGCTTTCGCAATGACAGTGGATCTTCATTCATCTGCATAAGTCTTGCCTTTGGCACTGCAGATGCTGCGCCCACAGATATTTCACGTTCAGAATGAAGTGCCATGCCGTAATACTCCCTTGCAAATCTGCGCGACTGCCTGGTATTCTCATGCAAGCAAGCTTCTCCGAGCATATCGTTATAATCAGCGCAGCAGCCAAGATTCTCTGAATACTCTGACAGATTCAAAGCCTTCTTATATTCATCGTTTTCTATGAGATCATTTCCGTACGAAAGTATCATTGCTTCCGCATATGCAAGTGTCGGATCGGGTCTGTATGAAAGCCCTTTTTCGTAATATTCTATAGCCTCTTTTGAATCGCCTTTTATATCACAGGCTTTCCCAAGCTGATAGTAGATATACGGGTTATCCTTGTCATTTTCTAGTTCCCGGAGAAGCAGCATCTTATTTCTCTCTGCTTTCTGTGCTCTCGCATCTGCGTCCATGCAGTAACCATCGTGACCTATCGTTATCTTCATAAGATATGTCTCAATCGACTCTGTGTTTTTATAGCTTTTCCTTACAAGTTGCTCATGGATGAGTCCCTCGTAATGATATATACGTCTGTCAAAAAAACGCTCTGTATGATCGATCGTCTCCCCGGGTTCGTCCGGCGTTCCGACCTTATTTACCCTTGTTATACTTCCTGCCGCGTTCTTCAAATGCTGCATGAAATAAAGCATTTCCTCAGTATCTGCGGATTCCAGCCATTCATCACTGTCGATCATAAATATCCAGTCGTTTGATGCCTTGGAAAGTGAATAATTCCGCGCAGCACTGAAGTCATCACACCAAACATAATCATATATATTATCGGTGTATTTCGATGCGTTTTCCTTCGTCCTGTCTGTTGACCCCGTATCTACGACCACAATTTCAAAGTCAAGTCCAGCAAAGGACTTAAGGCATCTCTCGATATTATTCTCTTCGTTTTCAACGATTATACATACCGAAACCGGTAGACCCATATGCACCCTTCCTCACCTATACTGGATTGCGATATTACTACGCATATAACGCGATCTGTTTCATCCTACAGCGCTGCCAGCATCTCCCTTACCCTGCAGTCATACGTATTATATTTCATCATCTTCTCAAATCCATTTTTTGCTATTTCCATGCGCTCGGCATTATTACTGTCCGCAAGGTAATATCCGCACTTGTCAAGAAGATCCTTGCTGCTGTCAAAATAGACGTAATCCTCACCTGCCTTAAATGAACCCTCAAAATCTGCCTGATAATTTGTAAGCAGGAATCCACCCGAACCCATTATCTCAAATACTCTAAGCGGCATTCCACTCTTAATGCTTCGAAGTGTTATGTTCAGGTTTATCTTGGAATTTCTGTATACGAGCGGTGCCTCAGTATAGTAATCGACTGCGCCAAGATTCTTAAATCTACATAGTTTCATTTCCTGACAGCCCGGATTCACATCTTCCATGTTTCTGCTATTAGTATCTTCGCTGCCTGTATCCCGTTTCCCCGCATAAAGCGACAGATCATACTTCGCAGCCACACTGCCAAGCAGTGATCTGCGTTCGCGTGCTGTGATCTCCCTGTCGATCACATACTGACCATACAGATACGAAAGAGTTTCCACGCCGTCTTCAGAAGTCTGCATCGGCAGTGCCTTCTGCATATCCTTGATGATGTCGGGGGTCAGACATTCTTCGACAATATCCGCGCCGTATATCTGCATCTGCGACTTCATCACTGCTTCAAGATAGCCATGTGTATAATCGCTCAGGTTCTTCATTCTGCCATAAAAGTCATGCTCTCCCTTATAAAGAGAACCGACAAAAGACACATCTGCGCTATATTTTTTATTTTCCGTATCAGAAGCTTTATCACACAAGAGTGAAAGCCTGTGTGCATCAGCAGCCATAGGCAGATAGTTGACCGTCATTATGCGATTGTCATGAAACTTTTTTACCTGATTTCTGTCAAATAAGAATATGTGATTAGTCGGAAATATTGTCGTATACGAATAGAGCAGCACATATGGACTGTCATAGATCCACGAGATGTACGGAACATCTTCGTCCTTACATACTAGCGCTATAATGGGAAAATAATTGAACGAAAAGACCACATCCGGGCTTTCCCTGTGCATCGTCTCTTTTATTTCATTCTGAATTTTATCGTCGCGCCGTGGCTCTTTCTTGGAAAACGGAAATTTGACGACTTCGTGTCCCTGCCTTGTAAAAGCAGCCATGATGTCTTCACGTCCGAAGCTGTTCCAGTCCATCATCATGATCTTCATGAATGGGTCTCCTCGTCATTTTTCACACTATTAACACGGTCTTTATTGCCGCAGGGGTTCATAGATCCTGCTTCACCTGCTTCATCCGCTTCACCTGCTTCACACGCTTCACCCGCCTCGCTCTTTTCAATCTCCGCTATTCGCTCAAGCGCCGGTTTAAACGCACCGCATGCCTTATATATCATCAGTGCATCCTTATTATTTCCCAATGCTTCATTGATGACACCCATGTTGTAACGCGCTAAAAACGAGTTCGCTCCCTCAACTTCCGATGTCTCGTAAGTGGTCGCTTTCAGGAACTGCTCCATGGCTTTCAGTATGTGATTTGTCCGCATATAGATGAGTCCCATAAGACAGTCAAAATCCGCATTGTCTCCAAACGTGTCATATATATTCTCAAACTGCAGTGCCTCGTCATACCGCTTCAGTGCGAGCAGTGAATAGCCATAAGCCTGTACCATCATGTGCACATATTTAAGATTAGGATTGACGTCAAATTCAAGCCCCTTGCCAAAATATTTAGCCGCATTTTCCTGGTCATTCACCATATTGTATGACTGTCCGATCTGAAAATAGATATATGGATTATTCGGGTTGTCCGGATTTTTTTCCAGCATGTCAAATAAGATGTCATTGTTGCGCTTTGCCTTCGCAAGTTTCTTTTCCTCGCTGCCAAGGTACCCCGAATGATCGACCTCAACATCTATCGGAGCCTCTACATATTCATGATCTTTATCAAGTGGAACGACCTGCTCATGTATGGGTTCAAAATAGTGAAATATCTTTCTGTTGAAAAGTCTCTCGACTCTGTCGTTGTAGACGCCATCTGTTCCGTTCATCTGATAATGGTTGTGACGAAGGAGCTGTCCCAGCGTGTCCGGATGCTCGCGGATAAATCTCTGCATATCATCAAAATTCGCATGCATCACCATCTCATCGCAGTCGAGCACTAATATCCAGTCATTTGACGCAAGTTCTATTGACCTGTTTCTGGCGGCGCTGAAATCCGATATCCATGTAAAGTCCTCCACGCGGTCAGCATATCTCTTTGCTATCTTCTTCGTTGCGTCCTTCGAGCCTGTGTCAAGCACGATGATCTCCACCGGTTTTCCTAAGAAAGCCGTCTTTATGCTCTTCATAAAAGCTTCCATATGCTCTTCTTCATTTTTTGCGATTATACATATCGAAATCGGTGTGATCATGATTATACCCCCGCTGTCTAATTTAAGATCATGTTACATTTTTCTATCACAATTCTCTTACATTTCTCACTTACATCTGGCCGCTTTCAATATAATCGTGAAGTACCTTGGCGCGGTTGCCCCAGGTGTGATCTTTAGCAGCCATCCTATATCCATTGTCAGCAATCTGCTGCATCCTGTCGTTGTCCGAAAGAAGTGATGAGACCATATCCGGTATCGCATCCATATCCGAAAGTGAATATATCATGCTGTCAGTACCACTGTGCAGAATGCTGTCCAGATATACGCTTGAATCTGTAAGCGACACTGCGCCGTTCAGCATCGAGTTGAATATACGATCATGCGCACCGTCCTTGAACCACGGCATAACGTTAAGTGATACCTTTGTATCACCGAGCATTTCAAGACACTGCGATGATATCAGTGACTCACCAACTATCAGATTCTCCGGATGTTTGCATTCCAACTGATTCCAGCCGCCGCCGAACAGATTCACCTTGATTCCATTATCAGCAAGTTCTGCTACTGCTCTGCCGCGTACTGTGAATCTGATGTAATTATCTATGAAAATAAGATTTGGCATGACCGACTTGAGTTCCGCTTCAGACACTTCCGGTATCTCTCGCCTTATATGCTCCTCGGCAGTATCTTCAAGGGTTTTCTCCGGGTGTGCGAGCATGTCATCTATGATGCCGTAATAAAATGCCGTATATTCATCGTCGAGTCTTGTTATATATTTTTCAAAATGAGATGGCGGCGTGTAATTGCCTGTCATCGCGACTTCATATCTGCGCTTCTCTATCGGCAACAGCGGTTTGCCCGGATTAAGTCTTGTCCCTGCAAGCGGTAGAAACGGTCCAAGCTCTATCTCCGGCCAGAAACGTTTCAAATACTTGATATGATTTCTATCGATCGATATCTGATGATAAAGCCGCGGCATATCGCACAGAAATGTATGATAGTAGTATGGATGGTCGACTACGATATCATAGCTCGGTATCGCCAGATCATCCCATATCATATGTCCGTTCTGCTGATCGATAAAATAATATTCTCCGCTCATTCCGTGGTAATTGAAATTGATAAGGACTGTGTTTCCTTTTTCAATAAATTTAAAAAATGGATGTGCACTATGAAGCGGCTGCCGTAGATTAAATGTATATGTCTCATGTCCCATCTGCCGCAGTGCTTTATCGAGCTGCTTCGAGAAAAAGCTCTGCGTCTCTATCCCGCCGTCAAAAAAAATGATTTTCTTCATCATCTACTCCATACTGAAGTATTTTCTTTCACTTGCACCTTATCATGATGCTACGAATTACTTCGTTTTCTTCGAAAACTCTCATAATTCTATATCATTTTATCATAGCATCTGTGTTTAGACAAAAACATCTGCCGACACGGGATAAATCTCCATGTCGGCAGATGAAGCAATCTTATGCTCAGATATGATCTTATCCTGCATATACCATTTTTGCTGTAGTGCTTGTCAGCCCTGAAAGCTATGCCATTTTTGCTGTAGTGCTTGTCAGCCTGCTGTAGTGCTTATCACCCCTGAAGGAGTGACATAACACCCTGGTTGCTCTGATTAGCCTGTGCGAGCATTGACTGACCAGCTGATGCAAGGATATTGTTATTCGAGTATGTTACCATCTCTGTAGCCATATCTGTATCACGGATTGAAGATTCAGCGCTTGTCGTATTCTCAGCTACGTTGTTAAGGTTCTTGATCGTGTGCTCAAGACGATTCTGTATAGCACCAAGATCAGATCTCTGTGTTGATACTGTCTGTAGTGCGCTCTTTACGAATGCGTTCAGACTTGCGAAATCCTTAGTCGTTACTTTGCCATCACCACGGAATACTTCAACAGTAGCCTTTGCTATCGCTGTTGTCATCTGTGTTGATGTAGCAGTCGGATTTCCGTTTGCGTCAAGTGCATGATAAGAGATACTTGTGTTGGCTGCATCTTTGTAAAGACCTTCAAGATCCATTGATGCAATTGAGATGTTGATGTGCTGTCCTGCTTCGGCACCTACCTGCAGTCCCTTGTTATTGAATGTTCCATCGAGAAGGTTCTGTTCATTGAATGTTGTTGTTGACTGTACACGATCAATTTCACTCATAAGCTGCTGTACTTCTGCCTGGATGTATGTACGATCTGTTGTTGTAAGTGTTGCATTTTCACCTTTGACTGACAGTTCGTTCATACGCTGCAGCATGTCATGAACTTCACCAAGTGCACCTTCAGCTGTCTGTACGCATGAGATA
>JAGPKJ010000121.1 GCA_018053995.1 Lachnospiraceae bacterium
ATATGAGCTTTCAGTGATGTATAAAAAAATAAGAAAGGAATTTAGGCTATAAGAAATACATCACTACAAAATATACATGCTCTAAGTGATGCAAAAAAGAAGTAAGAAAATGAGAAAAAGTTCATCACAATCACTTCAGTGTTGACAGGATGATATATATGTTAAATAGTGGCACTTTGATACTTGGATTATATCAATGATTAACAAAACTCTTATTATGAATATCAACTTATGAATATCAGCGCACTGATCATGTTATGGCGCCGTGACGTGTCACGGCAGGAAGGCGGTACTTATGGCTAAATACAGATGCAGTATATGCGGTTACGTTTATGACGAAGATGTGGAAGGGAAACCATTCAGCGAGCTCACTGAATGTCCGGTTTGTCACCAGAGTGCTGACAATTTTGTACTCGTCGAAGAAGAATCTGCGCCGGAAAAACAGCCGGCAGCACCTCAAAAGCTTGATTATCCAAAAGAATTCGTACGTCATGACGAAAAAAGCCGTTATATGGACGAGATCCACGAAATGGCAGTGAGTGGAAAGAGCATCCATGCAGCTATGGGGACCCGTCTTCCGATGCCCGGATGGGATGATATCCTAATGCTGGGCGCTCAGCTTGACCCAATGCCGCTTGACGAGCATGCAGAAGTTGACACATCTGTCGTGATCGGTAAACATGCAGCAAAGCCAATGGTACTTGAGAATCCCGTATATGTTTCACATATGTCATTCGGTGCGCTCTCGCGCGAAGCAAAGATAACGCTCGCAAAAGGAACCGCAATGGCTCACAGCGCTATGTGCTCCGGTGAAGGCGGGATCATTCCTGAAGAAATGGCTGCCGCTGATAAATATATCTTTGAATATGTCGCGAACCATTACAGTGTGACTCCCGAAAACCTCAGAAATGCCGATGCGATCGAGATAAAAATCGGTCAGGGGACTAAGCCCGGAATGGGCGGACATCTTCCGGCAGGCAAAGTCACCGAAGAGATAAGCCGTATCCGTAATAAACCGATGGGACAGGATGTCGTAGCACCTTCAAGATTCCCCGGAATAAACACTAAAGAAGATATGAAGGGACTTGTATCTCACCTGCGTGAAGCATCCGGTGGACGCCCGATCGGGATCAAGATCGCCGCAGGACATATAGAAAAAGATCTCGCTTTCTGCGTTTATGCCGAACCAGACTTTATCACGATAGACGGTCGTGGCGGCGCGACTGGATCATCACCTGAGATTATCCGCGATGCCACAAGCGTTCCTACCATATACGCGCTTAGCCGCGCAAGGAAATACCTGGACAGTATCGGTTCTGACATAAATCTCATCATCACCGGTGGTCTGCGCGTATCCGGCGATTTTGCAAAAGCTATCGCAATGGGCGCAGACGCTGTTGCAGTCGCATCCGCAGCGCTCATTGCTATGGCATGCCAGCAGTACAGGATCTGCGGTACAGGCACATGTCCTGTCGGCATAGCAACACAGGATCCCGAACTCCGCGAGCGTCTTCAGACTGAGGCCGGCGCCGTAAGAGTCGCCAACTACCTGAACGTATCTCTTGAAGAACTCAAGACTTTTGCTCGTATCACCGGCCACGAAAATCTGCATGATCTCTCTACTGATGATCTCTGCACGACTTCACGGGAGATCAGTGAATACACAGATATAGTACATGCGTGAGGATACATTAATAGAGCATGACATAGTGCTGGTCACTGTTCCTGAATATCATACAGATTAAGACATTATGTAAGTGTCATACCAACAAAACAGCCATACTGACGAGATATATCATCTGATATCATCTCATCGGTATGGCTATCATTTTGTAAATTATCTATCTTTTACTGGAACAGCTCGTCGCCGCTCTTAAAATCAAAACCCGGGTGATGATCGAACCTTACAGCTCCGACGCAGGCTTTGCCCTTGACCGCCTTGCTTACCATTGCAATGCCTTCATTGCCAAATCCTGCGCAGAGCTCGATCGCTTTGACACCGCTGTCTGCCATCTGTACCGCTGCCGCAACTCCCTCTTCATAATTCTTTACTCCGATCACGTTGAGGATGAGCACCGGTGTCTCTATTACCGCACGGCTCGTCTTTGAATCTGTTTCCGGTGCTACAAATATAAATGCTGCATTTACTTTCATGATCATTTCCTCCTGATATCTGCTGTATAGAGCCTCTTTGATGAACATTCACGGTAATCTTTTGACTTTACATTTTCTACCATATAATTGTTCACTTGAATTCAGCCCTGTTTATGTAACACAGAAAGGATATCAGAAAAACAGATCGTAAACTTGTGTGATATTGCGAAGTTGACCATGCTGCGAATTGTGCTATACAGCTTTACAGCTTTGTAACTTTGCAGCTTTGCAGATTTGCAGATTTGCAGATTTAGATCTTTATAGTTCTTTAGATCGACCGTATATTATTCTTAAAGTCTTTCATGCTTATACCCATGTGACGTTTGAACATATTGCACAGATAGCTCTGATCCGGAAAATTAAGGTCTGCGGCCACATCGCTTTCCTTTTCATTTTCCCGAAGCTTCTGCTTCACCTTAAAGAGCTTTGCCTGATTATAATACTGATTGGGCGTAACTCCAGCATACTTTTTGAATATTCTGATGAAATGATATTTTGAGACATGAACGTATGAGGACAACTCATCAAGATCAAACTTTTCAGTCAGATGACTCTTGATATACGCTTCACCCTGCATGAAAAATTCCTTATCACGTGCGTCAGCTGCCGGTCTGCAGTCCTTGTCGGCACCTGCGTATATATACTCAGCTATCGAATCAAGAAACCTTTCCTCGCAGCCATCTTCTATAAACCTGACACATATGTCATTTATGCTGGCAGCAGCGTTTTCACTCTCCGGATCACATTCTCTTTCTCCGCCCTGTGGAAAGAAGTTGTTATATGAATACTGCATAAGTCTGTCTTTTATCTCATTCTTGAGACATATCGTAATATAACTGTACCCATTCGGCGTATCTATCGTTACGCCAGTATTTGACGGTATGAGAAAAGTCATCCCTTCACGAAGAAATTTTTTCTTATCCCCTATAATGAAATCCGCTTCGCCGCCAAGAACAACACCAAAACAGAAGCACTCGTGTGAATGGAGCGGAAGCGACTGCTGACTCTTTGCATGCAGGATCTCTATCGATCCTTTTTCGTACATCTTGATATCATTTTTCACAGTCTTAATATACATAACATTCCGTGATTCGTTTTAAAATATCTTGAAAAGTTACACCTGAAATCCCTAATGTTTTTACGTCTATGGGTTCCTCTGCAACTCTACTCGTAAATTCTTTTACATCATCAAGAACTTTCCCACTGATATGTACTCCATTATTTGGTGAAATATTTGCTCCACTTTTCCTTTTACGATATGCTGATATCCTGCGTCAGATATAAAAGAAATGAACTTTCTTACAAATGAATCGTTCACTGCTTCTATTATTAAAACCATATCAAGATCTTTCGTTGCACGAAATTCCACATCTTTTTGACCTAGAATCATGTCACACGCCGTACCACCGATAAATATATATTGACCTGCGTAATCCTGAAAGTATTCCCGAAATCTATCTATTCCGTGTACCATTTCATCTTCTCCATCAGCTCATCAACCGCCATCTCAACTCGTTCATCCTTTTCTGATAATCCTAAAATAAGAGAAATAGGATCCTCATATCCACCTCGCGATAATGCCAAGATATTATACTTCACAAGTTGTATGCATGGTTTTTTCTCATCTATACCTTGCTCACGACTGATTTCAAAGCCGTTAAGTATGCTCCTATCCTTAACATTCATTGCATATATACTCTGTTTAGATTCTCCAAGCATTGTCTGTTCGCTCAACGCTGTTATATCACTTTTTATAATTTTCGCGCTTTGTGGTACCTTTGAAACAAACACATTCTCCTGCACCGGATCACGCAGACGGTCTTTTCCCTGATGATAATATTCGCTCTGCTCTATTCTTCTAAACACTTTTTTACGACCTGTTTTTCCACTGACAGTACATGTCACAAGATTCAACTGGAGCAGGTCTCTATATCCCCTTTGTGCTGTCATTACCGAAATACCAAGATCATCAGCAGTCTGATTCATCGTAACATCTTTATCTGACTGATATAACAAATAGAGAAATATCATCTGCGTTGCCGGAGTAAACGAATCAACAGTATTTCTCATAATCCTGTCATTTTTTGACCTAAGCTGAGTCGCCATAAATGGAAGATACATTTCTCTATCTAAAATGATAAACGGAATACGCTCTCGCAGCATTTCTTTTTTTTGATATACCGTTGTCTCACGCAGAAACAATGCTACGTCCATCCCACTGGCTTCATAAATCTGCTTTAACTGATTTATCATCACTCTTGTTGTAATAATATCTTTAGGTACCACAACAATAAATACATTATCAAGAAATGACATTCTATAAAACACATATAAACCATAAAGTTGAAGACGCAGTCTCTGTTTTGCCTGCCGATTCCACGATTCAATCTGCACATTATCATCAATATTATCTTGCAAATATCTTTTTAGATCGTTCATAATATAACACCTCTATTTATAATATAACATTTGCGTGTTATATTGTAAATAGAGGTATCGTGTTTTATTCTTCGATATGTTCCTGCCCTTTCGCGATTATAGTGCGTACGTGTTCATCAGCAAGCGAATAGAATATTGACTTACCCTCACGTCTGCACTTCACAAGCTTATTCACCTTAAGGATCTGAAGCTGATGCGAGATTGCTGACTGCGTCATATTCAAAGCCTCTGCAAGATCGCAGACACACACTTCTGATTCAAATAAGACAAATAAAATTCTTATGCGTGTCGAATCCCCGAACACTTTGAAAAGTTCTGCGAGATCATATAATTCATTTTCCTCTGGTATGTTCTTATTTACGATATCAAGGAGTTCCTTATGAACTTCCTTTACTTCACAGCATTCTGCATCCTTTTTCTTAACTGCCATATTCCTGCCGCCTTTCTTATCTCACTTCATATCCGCCAGCATATGCACTTTTCATATCTATACATATTCCAATATTCCAATTTTTCGTTTTATCAAGCAGAATCTGGTTATAATCCTGCTTTATCAGCTCTTACGTATCGTAAGTGCGCGTATCGCATTGAGCACTGCTATTATCATAACACCTACATCAGCAAATATCGCAGCCCACATGTTCGCTATGCCGAGCGCACCCAGCACGAGACATATCAGCTTGATGCCTATCGCAAACCAGATGTTCTCATATACGATGCCGATGCATTTTCGGGAAATTCGCATCGCAAGCGCTATCTTTTCCGGATCATCATCCATGAGAACAACATCTGCAGCTTCTATCGCGGCATCTGAACCAAGCGCTCCCATCGCAATTCCTATATCAGCTCTTGTCAGCACCGGTGCGTCATTTATTCCATCGCCAACAAACGCGAGCACTTCATTCTTATTTTTCTGATCAAAAAGCTCTTCGACCTTGGCGACTTTATCCGCGGGAAGAAGTTCGCTATACACCTCTGTTATTCCAAGCTGCTTTGCAACATCATCAGCAACAGGCTTCGCATCTCCTGTCAGCATTATAGTCTTCTTTATCCCACAGTGCTTCATCTCCTGTATGGCCTTGCCAGCATTCGCTTTTATCTTATCTGAAATAAGAATGTGACCCGCATATTCTCCATCTATCGCGACATGAACAGTAGTGCCGACTTTATGACATTCCATATATGAAATGCCAAGTCTGTCCATAAGTTTGTGATTCCCGGCGGCAACACTTCTCCCATCAACTTCTGCCATCACGCCCTCGCCGCTCTGCTCTTTCACATTCTTTACACGGCTCTCATCGATTACTTTCCCATATGCTTTTTTTAGACTTGTACTTATCGGATGCGAAGAAAAGCTCTCTGCAAGTGCCGCATATTCAAGGATTTTTTCCTTTGTCTCCTTATCATTATGATGAACACCTATAACTTCAAAGACACCTTCGGTCAGCGTGCCAGTCTTATCAAATGCAACATATTCTGTCTTGGATAAAGCTTCCAGATAATTTGAACCTTTTACAAGAATACCGTTTCTGCTCGCGCATCCAATCCCTGCAAAGAAACTGAGCGGAATACTTATTACCATCGCGCACGGACAGCTTATTACGAGGAACGTAAGTGCTCTGTATACCCACTGTCCCCACAACGGTGCAAGCCCTAAGAACACTAT
>JAGPKJ010000030.1 GCA_018053995.1 Lachnospiraceae bacterium
TTACACGAGGCACCTATTTTGGAAAATAAAAGACAATCCGCAAAACCACATATATCTCATGCACCTACATCTCATGCACCTACATCTCATGCACCTGCATCTCATGCACCTACATCTCATGCATCTACATCTCCTGCACATGCATCTCATGCACCTGCTCTGCAGCACCGCCGCAAGGTTGCTCTCGTAAATGATATATCAGGTTATGGTCACTGCAGCACTGCCGTCGCACTGCCGGTAATATCCTGGCTTGGGATTCAGTGCTGCCCGGTACCTACTGCCATACTATCAAACCACACCGGCTACAACAGCTGCTGGTTCGATGACTATACAGATAATATGCAAGCTTATCTGAATGAATGGAAGAAACTAGGTCTTAAATTCGATGGCATCGAAACAGGTTTTCTCGGCTCGGCAAAGCAGATCCAGATCGTCCGCAAAATGATAAAAGATTTCCGCACGACTGAAACCATAGTCCTTGTAGATCCCGTAATGGGCGATCATGGCGCCATCTACCGCACATATACTGACGAGATGTGCCGGGAAATGAAATCTCTCGTCGCTCTTGCAGATATCGTGACCCCCAACCTTACCGAGGCATGCATACTTGCTGATGTCCCATACCACGAAAACTTTTCAAAGAAAGATCTTACAGACATCGCTGAAAAGATATCCTCGCTTGGTCCTTCGCATGTAGTTATAACCGGAATACCGCAGGGAGAATTTATAGCTAATTTCACATACGAGCGGCCACACTCCGTGCAAGACAGTAATGCCTCGTCAGGCAACAGTATACTTTCAGGCATCAATGATTCGTCCCCAAGTGCCGCCTCAGGATACAATGTCTCGTCCCACAGCCCCGCCTCAGGCAACAGTGTCTCGTCCTGCAGCAACACTGTCATCCATAATTTCAGGACTCATCGTGTAAACAGTCAAAAGTGTGGCACCGGCGATATATTCGCAGCTATTCTGACTGCTGATGCAGTCAATCATGTTCCATTTGACCAATCTGTAAAACGAGCCGGAACATTCATAAAGAAATGTGTTGAAAAGACATTGGAATATAACGATGACCCCAATAATGGAGTATGCCTCGAAGAGATGATGCCGCAGCTTAAACGCACAGTATAATCTTTCGCAAGTTCAGGCTGTAAGTTCGCTGCAGTCGCATGAACAATTAAGGTCTAAACGCAAAGTCTAATCTTTCGCTAGCGCATGTATAGCTTCGCATAACATTCAGGCTCTACAAAATGAGATAAGATTAATGTTGATCTTACTAGATATAGCTGCACGCAGGTCATTGAATGAAAAACAAAACCCTTGTCCAGTCTTGGACAAGGGTTTTTAATATAATAATGTGTGTGACAAGATTCGAACTCGCGACCTTCTGGTCCGTAGCCAGACGCTCTATCCAGCTGAGCTACACACACATGATGTTGCAGATCTTACGACCAGCAACATCGTTTATTCTAATATTTCTCATGATAAATGTCAAGTGACCTACGTGAAAGATAATGACACCTACGTAAAGATAATTATACGAGTTTCAATGAGTTTCGCCGAGCCCCCGTGTTCTACAATCTTTTCTTCATCATTTTATCACGGCGATTCCCCAGGCGGGAATCTCTATTTTATTTTCCGATACATGTACCTTTTCACTTCCTGTTTCCAGCTCGGCGCATAGCCTTAGACCATTTTCATTCAAGTTCAGTTCTAACGTCTGTTCTTTATCAGAGATATTATAAAGGATCACACAGCTGTTTTCTCCATCATCCTTCGTCTTCATCGTCTTCTTTACAGCACTGATTGATCCCTTGTTCAGCGTTTTGTCTGCAGTCGACACACCCTCTGCGATCTCAGGGCATGAAGCCTTTATCGATATCGCTTTTCTATAATAATTATATATTGAAGACTCATCATTTTTCTGCTCGTCAAATGAACCAAACTTGTTTTCCTGTACCGTGCAGCCGGGCGGCGGAGTTGTAAGCCCGCTCTCATCCTGACTGGCATCAGTTCCACTCTTACCCTGACTGATATCAATTTCGCTCTTGTCCTGGCTGTTACCATTATTGCTGTTCATTCCATCACTCGCATTATCTTTATCGCTCCAGTACATCGGAGCGCGCTTCGACGGGTCGTTCCCGCTCCCGGACATTCCAAGCTCTTCTCCATAGTAAATAAAAGAATTCCCGCTCATAAAGAGGATCATCGCACCCGCGAGTTTCATCTTATCTTCATCATAATTTAGAAAACCGGATATCCTTCCGGTATCATGATTTGACAAGAACGGCGCATCGATAAATGAAGGGTTGCTGCTGCGGTATGCGCTCTCCGCTTTCTCTATATTGGGCGCATACTTTCCGACGCGGCTCTCATTTCCGGCACCGTTTATAGTCTTGACGATCTGCCCGTCGCTGTTGCCGAACGGATAATTAAATATGCTTGTGATTCCGCTTGAATAATAATCCTGTATCGTTCCAAATGTATCCCATACTTCCGCTACAAGATATGCGTCTGGATTCAATTCTTTTGCGGTATTTTCAAGCCACGAAAGAACTTTTTTATTTTCCGTGCTATTCCCGGAATAATACTCTTTCGCAGCGTCCAGGCGGAACCCGTCGACTCCGTGATCTGTCCAGAACTTCATGACCGACTTTATCTCATCATAAACGTATTGACTGTTCCAGTTAAGATCCGGCATATCCGGGCTGAACTGCGATTCGTAGTAGTAGTCAGTCCCCTCAACTTTATTATATCCGGCTTTCTTTTCATTTGAAAAATTATAATACTCTACATACCTCAGCCCGTCGTCCGTATACATGTCAGATGTTTGATCTTTGCTCTGAGAAGCCTCTTCTCCCTCCGCAAAATCTATTGCAGGATGTTCCTTCAGATAATCGCACGCCCTGGTAAACCACTTGTTATGAGCTCCGGTGTGATTCACGACAAGATCCGTTATCACGCGGATTCCGTTTGCATGGCAGTCCTTGACAAGCTTGTCAAAATCTTCCATGGTTCCGTACTGCGGATCAATGTCTTCATAGTCATTCACATCATATTTATGATAGCTGTCAGACGGGCACACCGGCATAAGCCAGATTCCGCTTATTCCGAGCTCTTTCAGATATCCTATTTTCTCATCTACGCCATTAAGATCGCCGATGCCGTCTCCATCTGAATCACAAAAAGAATATACGAATATCTCATACCACGTATCAGTCCTAGTATTATCTATATTGTAATCCAGATTCTCCGCGCCGCTTTCCGTGTCATTCTCTACATTATTCTCTGAATTGTTCCCGCAGCCACAAAGCAGCGTACTGATGATCAGTACGCTGCCTGTGATTGCGGAACATATTTTTTTGAGATTTCTCATATGCATATTATTTTCCGCCACATCCTTTTATTTTTCAGAGAAACATTGCCATATGCAGGCACAATCTTCCCTTTACTGCTCGCCAATTGTCTTTTATTTTCCAGAGAAGCATTGCCATATGCAGGCACAATCACCCTTTTACGGCTCCGCCCATTGCTTCCTGATAATAGCGCTGCGTATACATGAAAAGTATCGCTATCGGGATGGATACGCATACGGCACCTGCCGCAAAGCATGTATACCAGCGGTCTATGTACTCCTTCTGAAGCATCGACCACAGACCTATCGAAACTGTGAAATACTTTGCCTGTGCGCCGCAGATGATCTTGGCAAATATGAAATCAAGCCACGGTCCGAGGAAAGACGTGATTACCTGATAGACTATCATTGGCTTTGCAAGCGGAATGATTATCTTCGTAAATACCTGAAACTTTGTAGCACCGTCAAGGCACGCCGCCTCATCAAGTCCGATCGGTATCGTGTCCATGTAGCCCTTCATGATATAGAAAGTCGTTCCTGCACCTGAGCTGAAGCATATGACGAGCGCGATGATAACTGCCGGACCTGTCGTCAGATTCATACTCTTTAATATGAAATAGACTGCCATCATAGACATAAATCCGGGAAACATAGTGATTATCATGGCAAAGTTCATGTAAAGCTTACGTGCTCTGAATTTCAGACGGCTTGTGCAGTAAGCAACACTGAGTACGATAAATGTACTTATGATACACGTAAATGCCGCAATTATAAGCGTGTTTCCGAACATCCTGGGGAAATTCATGACAGCTGTATCTGTGAACAGTGTCTTATAATTGTTCAGCGTATAATGCTTAGGGAAAAATGTAGTGACATAACTGCCCTTTTCCGCTCTGAAGCTTGTAAGTATTATCCAGAATATCGGGATCACCCAGATCACCGATAATACTGCGAGAAGAAGGTGAACAAAGAAATCGCCTATTGCTCTTCGTGTCTTGATTGATGTATTTGTTTTCATCACCTGAAGCCCTCCTCGTTCTTATATGATCCACTGTTGTGATACGCGACAAGTGACACTACTCCAAGAACCACAAATGTCATGATGCCGATTACCGCTGCAATACAGTAATTCTGCTGATCGACTGATAATTTATACAGCCATGTCACTAGCAGATCCGTCTTGCCGGCTGATGATCCGACCGGTACCGGGGCGCCTCCCGAAAGAAGATATATGACATTAAAGTTGTTGATATTTCCGGTAAATGTAGTTATCAGATATGGTGTCATAACGAACAGCATATATGGCAGCGTGATCTTGAAAAACATCTGGATACTGTTTGCGCCGTCAACCTTTGCTGCTTCGTATAGATCCGCCGGGATATTCTTAAGTATACCGGTGACCTGCATAAGCGTATACGGTATGCCGACCCAAAGATCGATCACAATTACTGTAACTCTTGCCCACGTCGCATTTGAAAAGAACGGAAGTGACGTTGAGATAAGTCCTGCGTTCTTAAGCATCCTGTTGACTATGCCTTCCGGCTGCAGCATTGTGTGCATTATAAGGAGTGATACGAACTGAGGTACTGCGATCGATAACGTAAAGCAGAATCTCCAGAGTCCCTTACATTTTGTTCTGGGTCTGTTGATCAGCATCGCAACAAGTGTGCCGAGGAAGAAATTAAGAAATGTCGCAAAGAATGCCCATACGAGCGTCCATATCAAAACACCCCAGAACTGCTGTCCTATATTTGACTTAAAGCTTAAAACATTAATAAAATTCTTGAACCCTACCCATTTGAACAGTATCAGATGATTGCCGCTCTTTGAGTAGTTTGTAAATGCCATACTCATCATGTAGATAAGCGGCAGTACCGTGAACACCATGAGAAAAGCCACAGGAAGAAACATCAGAAGCGCATGTATATTTCTGTCAAACAGTGTCTTGATATCTTCGGCAAAGCTGTTGACATGTTCTCCAGATGCGGTCTGGCACTGAACCTGATATGCTGATTTCACAGTCATCATCCATGCAAATATGAAAACTACTGTCACAAATAAAGCTGCGATCGCATACAAAAGTATAAGCTGTGAATTATCACCGGCCGTATATTCAAATACACCCTTAGCCTCATTCCATACTTTCACCTGTTTAGCATCTCCCAGGCTTGGAAGCTTTGATATCCAGTATTCTCCGCCATACGGTTTAAACAGGAACCAGAAATATCCTATTTCACATAGAAGAAATACGAGACCCTTGATGACCTGCTTATGGGCGATATTGCCAAGTCCCATGATCAGACATGAAAGACGTGTCAGCGCATTTCCGTTCTTTATGGCATTTTTAAATGAATACGGATTTTCCTCCGGCGAACTCCCTTTTTCTGTGTTCTGTGCTGTTTCAGCCAATGTATTTTCCTCCGTATTTTCTCTTTTGCACCGCCAGGTGCATTCATAAAATCAGGCGGCCGGGTATCTCATCAATACCGACCGCCCGATTAAGTGAATATTCTATGCGTGTAGATCTATAATGATCTTTTATCCTTTACTGTATCTTTTTAGTTAAGAGTCTCAGTAAATGACTTGTTAAATGCTTCTGTCTTTTCAGCTGCATTATCTTCAGTGATCTCACCATTTGCAAGAGACTTACCGAAGTTCTCAGTAGGTGTCCAGAACTGGCTCATTGCTGAGATTGTAGGCTGAAGGATTGAAGTATTTGCGATAGTATTTGTCTGTGCAAGTGCTGCGGGATCCTTTTCAACATCAACATCTGATGCAAGGCTCTTATCACAAGGAATGATATTTCTCATTGTATAATGAGCTTTCTGAGCATCTGCGCTGCCAAGATATGAAGCAAGTGCTACTGCTACATCAGGATCTTTGCAGTTAGGATTTACTGCGATAGCCTTAGATCCTGCAAAGCTCATGAGCTGCTTGTCTGATCCGTCTACCGTGATTGTAGGAAGCTGAGCTGCTGCATAGTTGTCACCGAGTGCTTCTTTAACTGCTTCTGCATCCCATGTGCCTGAGAATATAGCATTTACTGAACCATCACGAAGTCCTGCAAGACCTGAACCATCAGCATCGCTTGAGAAGTTCTTATTCTTTACCATGTTTACCATATACTTTGTAACTGCTGTTCCGGCATCTCCGCCAAACTGGATTCCGGCATCAGCATCTGTTCCATCTTCTCCGAAAAGTGTTCCGCCGTTAGCTACGAAGAAAGAAGCTACATACCATGAATTTGTGATAGGGAATGAAACCTTACCCTTTGAGAGCATTGTATCAAGATTCTTGACATCATCTTCTGAGAAGACGCTCTTATCATAATACATGAACCATGTGTTTCCTGTGAAAGGAACGCCGTAGATTCCGCCGTCTGTTGCTGTTACTGAAGCAACCATTGTATCTGTGTTGTTATCTTTTACAGCCTGTGCTGCATCTCCGCCAAGTTCTGCGATAGCATTTGCGTCGATAAGAGCACCAAGCTGATCGTTAGCGAACATATATACATCACCTGCTGCTGTAGGATCCTTTGTTACATTAGTTCCGGCATCACCTTCTGCACATACTGCATAGTTAAATGTGATGTTCCATTCCGGATGTTCTGCTGCGAAAGCTTTGCATTCTGTAGGAAGCCATGAAGTATCATCTACCTGATCTTCCTGAGGTCCCCATACTGTAAGTGTTACGTCCTTAGTCTCTACTGTTGTAGAAGCTGCTGCTGTTGATGCAGCTGCTGTTGATGCTGCTACTGTTGATTCTGCAGGTGCTGCACTTGATGCTGCAGGTGCTGCTGCCTCTCCACAACCTGTCATGCACATAGCTGCTGCCATTGCACCGGCTGCTACTGTCTTCCACTGAAACTTAGAAAACTTTTTCATAACTCGTATCCTCCTGTTTCTCTCCCTGGATTGACCATCGGTCATCTGCGCCTGTATTTTATCTGCTGAACTTTATTATTTCGCTTAGTGACGCGGCCTTTGGTAGTATCGTTACCGGTAACGTTTCCGGTAACTGATCACATATTACCACCATTCCAAACAGATTTCAATTTTATTTATTATATTCTACATTTCGCTCTAATTTGGCATCGCGTTTTTGTGCATATTTCACAATTTCTCATTCGCTATTGCAGTCGCGTTTCAACTTTGTTATCATTGTGCCATCATTTTTTAAACAACATCATATGTGGTAACGGAGCACAGTCATACATATCTGATCGATTGTCTGACCGTTATCTATCTTACCCGAAAGGAAGTACACATTATGCCAAAGTGGCTGAGTAATACAGTATTTTATGAAATATATCCCCAGAGTTTTAACGATACGAACGATGACGGGATCGGAGATATTAACGGCATCACCGAGAAGCTTGACTATATAAAAGATCTGGGATGCAACGCGATATGGATTAATCCATGCTTTGACAGTCCGTTCATGGACGCAGGGTACGATGTCCGCGACTATAAAAAAGTAGCTCCGAGATATGGAACAAATGAAGACCTGTACAGATGCTTTAGTGAAGCTCATAAGCGTAAAATGCATATCCTCCTTGACCTCGTTCCCGGTCATACATCTGATACAAGTGCCTGGTTCAGACAGAGCAGAAAAGCATCCCCGAACAGATATTCCGACAGATACATCTGGACTGACAGCGTATGGAACAAGCCGGCCGATTTCAGCTGCATGAGCGGAATGGCAGAGCGTGACGGCTGCTACGTTCTCAATTTCTTCAACTCGCAGCCCGCGCTCAATTACGGATTCAATAAGATAACCGCTCCTTCATGGCAGATGCCTTATACAGCGACTGCGTGCAGCGAGACTTTTGACGCTATGCTCGATGTCATGCGCTTCTGGCTTGACAGGGGATGTGACGGATTCAGAGTTGATATGGCTGATTCCCTTGTTAAAAACGACGACGACAAGACTGCTACATGTGAGCTATGGCAGAGATGCCGCCGCATGCTCGATAAAGATTATCCTGATGCTGCCATGGTATCAGAATGGTCATATCCACAGAGATCGCTTAACAAAGCCGGATTCCACATGGACTTCTATCTTGATCACGAAACGAATGGATATCACGCCCTCTTTAGGAAGACCGACAACAGTGGAAAACAGCTCAGCTTTTTCAGTAAAAAAGGTAACGGCAATATAATGGATTTTCTTGGCGATTATCTTAAAAAATACAGTGAATCCAAGGATCACGGCTACATCAGCTTTATTACCTGCAATCATGATACGCCCCGAATGACCCTTTCATTTGACGAATCCGAATGCCGTATTGCGTATGCGTTCATCCTGACTATGCCCGGCGTTCCGTTCATCTACTATGGCGACGAGATAGGGATGAAATATATCCCTATGACAAGTAAAGAAGGCGGCTACGGACGCACAGGAACACGCACCCCGATGCAGTGGACAGATGGCAGCAACAAGGGCTTCAGCGATGCCGATCCATCAAAGCTCTATCTTCCTGTAGATACGCGGAATGGCTCCCCAAGCGTGGCAAATGAAGAAACGGACAAAGATTCTCTTTTAAGTTCCGTCAAAGCGGTATTAAAGCTCAGACACAAGGATAAGCGTCTACAGGCAGACGGCAGTTTTAATGTCATCTATGCGAAAAAAGACAGATATCCGTTTGTATTCTCACGCGAAGATCTGATCATTGCCGTAAATCCTTCTGAGAAGCCTGTCCGGGAAATAAAAGACATAAAGCTTCCCGGTGAAACCTCTTATTTCTCCGGAAAGCCTTTATACATGATAGGTGACGTGTCGCTGAAAAAAGGCATACTTACGATGTCTGGACAGTCTTTTGCCGTATTTGAAAAATGCTGATCCATATAAATAAACAGTGAAGCGGTATCAAAAGCTTCACTGTTTTTATGATTTTGCCGATACCTGAATGATATTATCAGTTATCATTATCGCATCCGTCATGCCTGCTGAAACAAGTACGACCGCAGCTCCTCTTTCGATGAGATGTCTGATAAGTCCGACCGTATGACGTCTTGACGCAAACCCCGACGCACGGAATGGCTGCACTATCATAACGACTGACGGTTTTTGAAGCATGATCCTCCTGTATACCAGTTCCTTCTTCTCCTCCGCTGTAAGAAGCTTAACGTTAACGTCAAACAGACTTTCATCAAGCTGATCCCCAATCTCCTTGCGCAGACTTCTGCGTATCCTTCCGCTTGACCATACATTCTTTACTCTTTCGTCTACTGTCATACAGAGGTTATCCATATAGCTCATATCGGGAAATAAGAGCGACTTTTCCGGGGAAGGCGGTATAACTGCTATCTTACGTCCCGCGGGGCATGTGATCTTCCTGCCATCTAAGTATATGCATCCGCTCACTGGAAATCTGTTTCCTGATATCAGATCCTCAAGACATGCGATATCATCCTTCTCAACAAGATCATTTATCATGACACACTGACCATGCATCAGTTTGAAATTCATACGAAAGATATTATCATCCGTGACATTATCAAAGACTAACGCTTCTTTCATGCCAAAATCGCGCTTCTGATTCTCGCCGTCTGTATCATATCCGGCACTATGTACGCTGGTCTCATCATCATCTGTATCGCTATTATCTCTACCTTTATTTCCATTATCCTCTGAATCGCTATTATCTCTACCTTTATCTCCATTATCCTCTGCTATGACATCGCCCCGCCCTATCTTCAGCAGTTCGCTCACCCCCGGCAGTCTGTCTCCAGCATTAAAATACTTTATGATCTGACCGTTTTCCATAAGCGCTATGCGGTCGCAAAGTGAAACTATATTCTCATAGTGAGATGAGATATAGAGTATCGTCAGTCCTTTTTCTGCGCAGTAACTTAGAAGTTTATGTATACGTCCCAGATCAGCGCTGCTTATAAGTGTGTCAGGTTCGTCTATGGCAATAAGCCAGTTCCCCGCCACTACCGCTTTCATGATCTCCACCGTTATGCGTTCATATTCTGTAAGTTCGTCAGCATGCTTGTCCGCAGGAATACTGACACCGGCATCCGTAAAGAATGGTTCAAGCTGCTTTTTGAGCTGTTCAGGTCTTATAACATATTTTCTGAATCCATGCCTTAGAACGAACACGTTGTCAGCGACGGTAAGCTCTCCTGCAAGCGCGCTTCTCCCTCTGACTATGCTCACGCGGTTCATCTTTTTAGGATGTGTATCCCAGCTGTTGACAAGCCTGTCATTCATATATACATATCCGTAATTAAGCTGAGGATTGTTCTGAATAAGTTCAAAGATCGCATCTACGCCAAAACCGTCAATAGGCACGAGTCCCATTATCTCTCCGCTATGCATCGAAATGCTGAAGTCATCGATATGGACGCCATTCGTCGTTACAAATCCGGCGTGTTCTATTCGTAATGCTTCACTTACCATCCTGCTTTGACCTTCCCATTCGTAGATATCCTCTAGCTATATTCCCCGATCATACTTCCTGACTTCCGGCTGTTTTTCCGCCACTGATCTCTCTGTCACTCACAACTGCCGGAATAGATATCTCAACATCTGTACCTGATCCCTTTATCGAATATACGTGAAGTCCATACTGTTCTCCAAATAAAAGTCTTATCCTGTTATTTACATTTATAAGCGCTATACCGCCCTTTTCTCCTGCATTTTCCGCCGATTCCCTCTCAAGCATGACTTTCCCGCTCCGTGCAAGATCGTCATTCATCTTGCTAAGAGTATCCGTGTCCATTCCCACGCCGTCATCTGAGATCTTTATTATTATACGTGAACCGGACTTTTCAAGATGGATCACAAGATGTCCTGTCCCAAGCTTCACCTCAGTTCCATGAATGATACTATTTTCCAGAATAGGCTGCATAGTAAGCTTTGGAATCCTGCATTCATATATATCATCTCGGTCAGAAGGATCGCATTCGACAGAAAGCTCAAGTCTGTCTCCAAATCTGTATTTCTGAATATAGAAATATGTTCTGCAGTTCTGAAGTTCCTCTTCAACCGATACCAGATTTTCAACTTTGCTTATCGTATATCTGAAGAAAGTCGCAAGTGCTTCCGTCATATCAGCGACATCTGTAAGCCCGCCTATAAGCGCCTCACTCCTTATGCTCTCGAGCGTGTTATACAGAAAATGAGGATTGATCTGATTCTGCAGCGCAAGATACTGCGCCTGTCTCTTACTGAGTGACAAGACCTGCTTGGAATTCATCATGTCTCTCATCTGTTTCATGAGATTCTCCGTCTCCGGAGTCATCTCAGTCGGCTCATCTGCTCTGGGAACCGTGAATCCTTCCATATACAGATGAAGCCTGTTCTCACTTTTTCTATATGGTATGCCTATGAATATCCTGGTAAATAAAAGGCATCCCAGTATGACGCACAAAAGTGCAAAAACAGCATATTTGTTCATGGTAACGCCTGCAAGTTCAGTTCCTGCAAGAATGAGAGAAACGGCTGTAAGCACGCCAATCACCAGGAATGTACGGTTTGATATATACTTGAAAAATCTATTTTTCAACGCATTTCCTCCAGAGACAAAATCACGATATGATGCAAGTATGAAACACTCCGAACAATACGAAACCATCACCGCATCATAGTACAATAATGACTTTCAGCACTTTGTCAGCCGTATAATTTTCTATATTCTCCGGGATTTATCCCTGCTATCTTGTGAAAAGTCTGAGTAAAATGTTTCTGATCCTGATATCCTACTTTTTCAGCGATCTGTGATACCGGGATATCAGTCTCGCGCAGCAGTCTCTTTGCTTCATCCATTCTTACCTGTGTAAGATATTTGGCAAATCCTTCTCCCGTTTCTTTCTTGAACAGCACACTGAAATAACTCGATGAAAATCCAAGTATCCCGCTTATCTCCTCAAGTGTGACGCTTTCACTGAAATGATCGCACACATATTTTTTCGCTTCTCTTATAGGTCTTACCGTTGCATTCTCAAGATTCTTATCTCTCTCCGATATCCGCTCTTTCATCATATTGAACAATGCCTGAAAGAGTGTATTTATGCTGCTGCATCCGTCGATATCTCTTTCAAAATCAGCTATATCCTTGTCAGCACTTCCTTTTATCACCCGGGAAATAAAAGCTTTCCCTGCTTCGTCCACAATCTGATATATCTCAAATCCACTTGCATCCGGAACAGCGCCTGCTGCACTGCGCATATCACCGACGATACGTTCTGCATCTGCCTGTGTTATCGTATCTGATCTTTTTTCTATCTCTGATGTAAAATACTCGATCATAGCATTTCTGTTCAAATGAGATGTGCTCGCGCTCTCAGTATATATACGGCTTGTTCCATCTGTCAGGCGATTCCCTGCTATTGCGCGAAGTTCATCAAATGATCCGACGATCTTATCTGTATCCGTCACTTCTCTGCCAAGCGCTATCGTAAATTCAAAACTGCCAAGAGGGCTTGCTTCTTCTTCCGCCTTATGCATCGCATCTCTTAGAACATTCCTTATGCTGTCTTCCATATCTGTCTTATATAGCATGATTCCATATGCTGACATATTTCTGAACGATATGACATGATCGGTGCATACTTTTTCAAGTGCATCGTCAAATATCCTCTCTGTCTTCTCATATATAACACGCTCTGTATTATCATTTGTGATTCTAAGATTCTGATCTATTTTGATCTCGATCGGCTGATACATAATATCTCTGCCCGCTGCCACATGATATACCTGACTTACAGTCTCACTCGAAAGTGTCTGTATCTTCCCGTCTATCAGATTTTCTATGAGACTCTTCCTAAGTCTCCTCAGATCCTGGTCAGTCTGTCTTGAGATCATCAGCCTGTCTTCTATACTCTGTGATTCTTTAAGTCTCTCTGCCATACGTGAAAGAGTATTATTGAGTTCATCCTGTTTTATCGGTTTAAGTATGTAATCGCCAACACCATATTTCATCGCCTGCTGCGCATACTCAAAATGTGCATATCCGCTTATTATCACGACCTGAAGATCAGGTATGATATCTTTCGCCTGGCTGATCAGTTCAAGACCGCTGCATCCGGGCATACGTATATCTGTTATGAGAATATCAGGTTCTTTTTCGCGTATCATCTCAAGTGCTTCAATCCCGTTGCCTGCGACCCCTGCAAGCTCCATGCCAAGGCTGTCCCATTGTATAAGTGCCTGTATCAGTCTGCATATATGAACTTCGTCATCAGCTATAACTACTTTGATCATATTCTGCCTTCCCAAGATTGTGCTTAATACTACACTTGACGCTGCATAAACTCATAAATATATGATACCTTTCCATCACTCACGTAGCAAGCTATTATGATGCCCGCAGCATTCTTTCACAAACTCATTGTCTGTTCAACCGAATATCAAGCAAATAGGGCACCGTCCATAGCAGACGATGCCCACAAGAGAGTTTTGAAAATGAAAAGGTTATTGTCTATTACTGTGCGTTATCTTTATTGATCACTGAAACTCCAGTGTCGATAACTTCTCCGCCAAGATCTTTGCCACCGACAGCATCGATGCAGGCGTCTACTCCGTCTTTACCCATGACATCCGGGTTCTGCTGCATTGTGCAGAGGAGATTGCCATCCTTGATAAGTCCGAGTATCGCATCAGATGAATCAAATCCGACACCGATAATATCTGAACCGCCTGCTGCCTTTATCGCATTGCCTGCTCCTGTTGTTGATCCTTCGTTACATCCAAAGATACCTACAACACCCTGTGTGATATAGTTTTCAGCTATTGACTGAGCTTTAGCAGCATCACCATCGCAGTACTGTGTCTCAAGAAGTTCGTAGCTGCTGCCGTCAAATGCTGCGCGGAAGCCTTCCTCACGGTTTACGCATGAGTTTGTAGCTGCATTAACATTGATGATACCGATCTTTCCATCTTTCTTTCCTGCTGCATCAAGTGCCTTGATCATTTCCTGTCCGGCCTGATTTCCGGCTGCCTTGTTATCAGTAAGGAATGTTGCTTCAGCTTCTACGTTGGCAGGTGAATCAACATATACGACCTTGACACCCTTTGACTGAGCATCCTTAAGTGCTGATGAAATTGAATCCGGTCCGTTAGCTGCTACCATGATCGCATTGTATCCGTCTGATACTGCATTGTTAACGCACTCGATCTGCTGTGCATCATCTTTCTGTGCGGGAGACATGAACTTGACTTCAACGCCCTTTGCTTTAGCTTCTGCCTGAGCGCCATCATTTAGCTTTACCCAATACTGATCGATCGAATCCATTGTGATAAGAGCGATCTTGATATCTCCTGTTGCTGCTGTTGTAGATGCAGCTGCGGAACTAGCTGCTGCTGTTGATTCAGCTACCGTTGATGCCGCTGCTGATGATGCTGCAGGTGCACTTGCTGCTGCACTTGATGCTGCTTCTTTTGATCCGCATCCTGCGAGCATTACTGTTGCCATAGCTGCTGCGCAAAGAACAGAAACGATTTTCTTCTTCATAAATAGTACCCTCCTTAGTTGAGCGGTCTTGCCGCCATACACATTAGTGATAGTTCTATATGAAAATCGCTCTAGGTAATCTACCTCTTAGCGATATCATACCATAAGTAACTAATTTGTTTCAATTGTTAACTTGCTATTTACTTCATTTTATTCTTAATATTTTTGATATTTTAATCTTCTATTTGTTTATTCTTTAGCTGTCTTCTTTGACTTCTTTGCTCCGCCCCTTACTACTACATCAAGCAGAACTGCCAGAACAACGATGACACCTATTACTATTCTCTGTATGCCGACCTGAGCACCGATCATGTTAAGACCATTCTCAAGTGTCTGCCACATAGAAGCTCCGGCAAGGACACCAAGCAGAAGTCCTGTGCCTCCAAGAGGTGATACACCGCCGATAACGCCGGCAGCAACACCGTACATCTCGTACATGTTTCCTGCTTCCATATTGCCCATTCCAGCCTGTCCGCAAAGGATAAGACCTACGACACATCCACAGAACGAACTTACAAGATAAGTCTTTATCGTCGTAGTCACTACGTTTACTGCTGAAAGCTTGGCCGCATCTATATTGGAACCTATCGCATATATATGACGTCCTGTGCGTGTCTTCGAAAGAATGAAGAAAAAGACTATGAAGATCACGATCGCTATCCAGAATGTGTTATAGATTCCAAGTGTCGTTCCATAATAGAAGAAATTCTGGAAAGCATCTGCTGAGTCCTTGCCGATACCTGATGCGATGGCATCTGTATTTCTGTTGCCATTTACAAGATACGCGACACCACGTGCTACGAACATCGTTCCAAGTGTTGCGATAAACGGGGGCAGTCTGTATTTGCCTACAAGGAATCCGTTGATGACTCCGATCGCCATACATGCTGCAAGTGAAACAAGGATCGCTACAAACGGGTTGATTCCAAGTGTCATAAGTGTTGCTGAGATCATTGCACTCATACCGACCATTGAGCCAAGTGAAAGATCGATGTTACCGGTTATCATTACGTAGCTCTGTCCAATACCGATAAGCAGGTATTTTGACATTGAGCGTAACAGGTTCATGTTGTTATTTTTTGAAAATACCATCGGGTTGATAATGCCAAAAGCCACATAGATGATTATCAGTCCTACAAATGCGGTAAGTGCTCCGCCCATTCCTCTTATACTGAGAATTTTTTTTAATCCCGACTTCTTCTCCATTACACTGCCTCCTGTTTTTCCGTAACGCCGACCTTTTTCTCAAAGTCAGTTGCCATCTTCAGTATTCCGTCCTGAGTTGCCTCCTGTGCCATGATCTCGCCGGTTATCCTGCCGTCGCACATGACTATTATCCTGTCAGCTATTCCCATGACCTCAGGCATTTCAGAAGAGACGAACATTACCGCAATGCCCTGCTGCTTAAGCTTATTCATTATGTTATATATCTCGACCTTTGCCGCAACATCGATGCCTCTTGTCGGCTCATCAAATATAACGACTCTCGAATTTCTCGCCAGCCACTTGCCGACAACAACCTTCTGCTGATTGCCTCCTGAAAGATTATCCGCATTTATCTCGACGCTTGGTGTCTTGATCTTCAGATCATCTACGACTCTGCCACACATCTCATCTTCCTTGGCTTTTGAGATGACTCCGAACTTATCGCATAAAAGATCGAGGTTCGGAAGTGCAATGTTCTGTCTGATAGGAAGCTTTGTGCAGAGACCGTCTTTTTTACGATCTTCCGGTGCAAGGACTACTCCTGCCTTTATAGAATCTTCAGGACATGTTATCCTGACTTCCTTGCCGTCTACATATATCTCTCCGCTTTCTTTGGGATCTGCTCCAAATATCGCTCTTGTAGTCTCCGTTCTTCCTGCTCCTACAAGTCCGGCGAATCCTACTATCTCACCCTCATAAAGTGAAAAGTTGATATCTCTCACCTGATGTCCTGCATTCAGGTTCTTTACCTCAAATACTTTCTTTCCTTTTTCGCATGAGACTCTTGGGAACTTCTCCTTGATCTCTCTGCCGACCATGTTAGTGATGATCTCATCAAGGTTCGTATCTTTGAATGCCATGCTCGTGATATATCTTCCATCACGCATGATCGTCACATCATCAACGATATACTGTAGCTCTTCAAGTCTGTGTGATATATAGACGATACCGCATCCATTTGCCTTTAACTGACGGATGATGCGGAACATATCATCGATCTCCTTTGATGTAAGAGATGATGTAGGCTCATCCATGATAAGCACTCTTGCATGTTTCAGAAGAGCTTTCGCTATCTCAACCATCTGCTGCTTTGATACCGGAAGATCTCCGATCACGGTATCAGGATCGATATCTATCTTGAGTTCTCCTAAAACCTTCTGCGCCTGATCTCTCATTTCCCTATTTGAAAGAATACTGCCGCCACCGCATATCTCCTGTCCAAGAAACATGTTCTCTGTGACTGACAGATGCTTGCACATATTAAGTTCCTGATGAATGATCGCAACACCTATGTCCTGCGCGATCTTTGGTGTCAGGTTTTCATACTCCTGTCCGAATATCTCAAGAGTTCCGGAATCCTTAGTATAAACACCGCTGAGAATCTTCATGAGCGTGCTCTTGCCGGCTCCGTTCTCTCCAAGTAATGCCATAACTTCTCCGGAATGCAGCTCGAAATGAACATCATCAAGTGCCTTTACGCCGGGGAATGATTTGCAGATATGTTCCATTTTTACTATCTGTTCTGCTTCATTTGGCATAATAAATCCCCCTTCCTTTGTGGTCTGAAAGAAATATAACATTCAGACCTTGCATCGGTAAGGGGGTAATTTTTTTGTTTATAGGGGTATTTTTTTGAAGTTGGCTAAATCAGTATTTAGCCTTTTTTAGTCATTACATTGCCTGTGCCATGCACAGATCATAATAGATTCCGCGCTTTGCCATAAGTTCATCCGCGCTTCCTTCCTCTACGATATGTCCGTCATCGACGACAAATATCCTGTCCGCTTTCTGGATCGTCGAAAGTCTGTGTGCGATAACAAATGAAGTCCTTCCTTTCAGGATCCGGCTTATGCCGTCCTGCACGAGAAGCTCCGTCCGCGTATCAATGCTGGATGTCGCTTCATCAAGTATAAGTATCTTAGGCTGTGAGAGCATCGTCCTCGCGAGTGCGATAAGCTGTATCTGCCCTACAGAAAGCGCCCCGCTTCCATTAGATACCTCAGTATCATACCCTTTCTCCATGTTGCGTATAAACTCATCCGCATGCACAGTCTTTGCCGCTTCTTCAACATCTGCATCTGACGCGTCAAGTCTTCCATACCGAATATTCTCTCTTATTGTACCGGTAAATAAAAAGCTGTCCTGAGTCATTACGCCCATCTGGCTTCGAAGGCTTTCGATCGTCACATCCTTTACGTTTGTCCCGTCGATCAGCACTTTCCCGCCTGTCACGTCATAGAACCTGCTTATCAGATTCACGATCGTTGATTTTCCGGCTCCGGTCGGACCCACAAGTGCTATAGTCTCTCCGGGCTTTACCTCAAACGATACATTATCGAGCACCTGTGTATCCTTTTCATATGCAAATGAGACATTTTCAAATGTGACTTGACCCTTTACCTCCGGCATGATGCCTGCTGCCAGCGCCTCATCTGTACTGACTGGCGCCTTATCTGTCTTCTTCGCATCCGATCCGGTTGCTGATTCTGCTGAAATCTTGTCTTCTACTGCCGGCGGGGTATCCATGATCTCAAATACACGCTCCGCACCTGCTATATTTGTAACCAGCTGGTTATAAAAATTCGTGATGTTGTTGATCGGCTGCCAGAACATATTAAGATATACACTGAATGCTGTAAATGTACCGACTGTGACATGATCCGCCTTAAGCACGACTATTCCGATATAATACATGCATATACAAC
Organism: Lachnospiraceae bacterium; assembly: GCA_018053995.1. GTDB lineage: Bacteria > Bacillota > Clostridia > Lachnospirales > Lachnospiraceae > JAGPKJ01. Next base: position 18,728 of record JAGPKJ010000030.1, read on the forward strand.
CTATTCCCCACGATATATCAATTATCGATCCGAAACTGTCGCTTATGCGCACCGCATCTATAAATGAAGCTCTATGTTCCTTAAGAAGCTGCGCGAATGTCTTTCTAGTCTCGTCCTCAGCGCCAAAACTCTGTATAACACGTATCCCTGAAAGATCCTCGTGAACAAACGCGTTAAGGTTTGCTGATTTCTTCCTGAAAACCTGCCACTTAGGACGGGCTTTAATCTCTACAAGGCTTGTCGCTATTCCCATTATCGGCGTTGTGATGAGCGCTGCCGCCGCCAGCTTTGCGTTCTGGCAGAACATTATGACGACAACTGCGATTATTGTAAGACTGTCCGGTATGAGCGATGTCACACTATTTGACAGGACATCCTTCAGCGAATTGATATCACCGATTATCCTTGAAAGGATCTTGCCTGTCGGTCTTGAGTCAAAGAAACCAAAATCGAGTTTCTGAATATGTGTATAAAGTTCCTGTCTTATCGTAAGCAGCACTTTGTTACACACGCCTGCCATTATATACATTCTGATTTTGATCGTTACAACAAGCAGAAGGTTTATGACAAGTGCAATAGAGAGCATCTTTACAAGTCCATGCATATCATGTCCCGCAATATTAACATCTATTGCACGCTGCATTATCTTAGGATTGATAAGGCTTATCACTACGCCGTATCCCATCATAAGAAGCACGGCTATGATCTCTTTTTTATATGGGAGCATATACGCAAAAAGTCTCCCGAGTGTCTGATATTTGCCTTTTTCCTTCAGCTGTTCGTCTGTTTTATATGAATTTACTGCCACTTTTCAGGCCTCCTTCCTATCAAGGATGATTCCGTACTGAGCCATGTATGTCTCGTAATAAAGTCCTTTAAGTTCAATGAGTGACTCATGTGTACCGCGCTCTTTTATCATTCCATCTTCAAGGACGATTATCTCATCCGCGTTCTTTACCGCACTTATCCGGTGTGCGATGATTAGTTTTGTTGTATCTGTAAGCTTTTCGAGTGTTTCCTGTATCATGTGCTCTGTCTCCATATCAAGAGCTGATGTCGAATCATCCATGACAAGGATCGGCGTATGTTTTGCAAGCGATCTTGCTATGCTGATACGCTGCTTCTGCCCGCCGGACAGACCTACACCTTTCTCTCCGATAACAGTGTCATACTTCTCTTCCATTTTCTCGATAAAAGGTCTTGCCTGTGCATCCTGCGAAGCCTGTTCAACCGCGGCAAATGAAGTGCTCTCTTTTCTTCCAAGCTTTATATTTTCCTTGATCGTATCAGAAAACAGGAACACATCCTGCATGACGTATGAGACCGCAGTCCTAAGCTGATTCAGCTTCAGATCTCTGATGTCGACTCCATCAAGTTTTATAGCTCCGCCTGTCGTATCGTACATTCTCTGAAGTAGCTGCACTATCGAGGTCTTTCCGGCGCCGGTAGCTCCCATGATTCCAAGCGTCTTGCCCGGTTCGACCGTAAAGCTTATGTGCTTCAGGATCTCAAATCCGTCAGCTTTGTGGAACGATACATCGTCGAATTCTATCTTTCCATCAACCCTGTCAAGTATCACAGGCTCTGCCGGATCAGTGATCACCGGCTTTTCCTCATATATCTTTTTAAGTTTCTTCTCCGACGCGACTGCTGATGACATACTGTTAGAAAGCCATCCGAGCATCTCCATCGGCCATACGATATTCATTGAATACTCCATGAATGCCGTCAGTCCGCCAAGCGTCATATTTCCATGCATTACAGACATTCCGCCAAATAAAAGGGTCAGGAGCGGTACTACTTTTCCGACCACTGAAAAATACGGATAATACTTTACAAACAACTTTGACTGCGTCATGTTCAGATCATAATATCTCTGATTGTGCGACAGGAATTTCCCGATCTCGAACTTCTCTCTGGCAAATGCTTTTACCGTGCGTACACCCTGTAGGTCTTCCTCTGCGACTGTATTGAGCGATGCATTCTCTTCACTTATATCCTCATATACTTTGCCAAGTTTCTGTTCCATGACAACAGCTATAGTTCCACACGTTATCATCGCTACGAGCGGTATGAGCGCCAGCACCTTATTAAGCGAGAACATGCATATCAGTATGACTGTCGTATGAAATGACACTTCGATTATGAGCATCCCGACAAATGAAAGGGAATCCCATATATGATCGATATCGTCCTTTACACGTGCCATCAGTTCTCCGGTACTGCTGCGGTCAAAATACTCCGCACTCAGCGACTGGATATGATCAAATACATCACGTCTGATTTCAGATGCGATAAGGCTTCCCGTCTTATCAAACGTATACTCTTTCAGATACTGGAAAATGAACCTTCCAAGTCCGACTGCCAGAAATCCCAACAGAATGAACTTCAGCTCCGACATATTTCCGCCCACTATAACGTCATCAACTACGTGACGCGTCAGCTGTGGTGACAGCATATCAAGTGATACCGCGATGACCAGCGATACTATGCCAACAAGATATGCCCATTTATGATCCCATATATAACTTCTT
>JAGPKJ010000031.1 GCA_018053995.1 Lachnospiraceae bacterium
GATCCGTTAGCGTGATAATCGTTAAGCGTTGGAACTGTCTGGATACGTTCAAATTCAGGAATCCCGTTATTTTCATAATAATGATATACATCTATCGAATTTTTTAGTTCATGAACTATATATATATACTGTCCATCTTTTGATATCTTTATATGCCTTGGAGCGGACTGCTCGTCACTGCGGATTATATCTATCTCTTTAAGTCTTCCTGACTTATGATCGAGTTGATAGACATTAGTGTGATCCATACCAAGGTCTGCGGCACAAAGATATTTATTATCTCTTGTCATCTTGACACAGCTCACATGAGGTCTGTTATTTCTTTCAGCAACGACCCCAAGACCCTTATGATATATCTCATCAGTGATCTCGCCTATACTTCCATCTTTGTTTAGCCTCATGACGGTTATCTTTCCATCATGATATCCGCCTGTAAAAAGAAACTTGTCATCATAATCAGTCGAAAGATAACATCCCCTCATGCCATTGATTGAAGCAGTATTCATCTGTTTTAGATTTCCGCCTTCGATTATCTTATATGACTCAACGCCAAAATCCGTTATCGAATATAGATATTTCTGATTATGAGAGATCGTAACATATGAAGAATTAGTAATGTTTATCTTACTCTTTTCTGTCATCCGGCCTTTCTTCATGTCAACGTCATACACTCTTATGCCGTTCGTATCCTTGTTTCCAATAGTATACGATGAGACATAAGCGACATACTTGTCACTTTCCGGAGACGATGTCTCACTTTTTTTAGATTTAGATAATGATACTTCATCTTTTTTCTTAGTCGCCTGCAGCACTTTAGCGGATTTCTTTTGAACCTTAGCTGCTTCTTTAACGATTTTCTTTGTCTCTTCTGCTTTTACTGTTTTATCTGCTGTCATGATATGATTACCCCCATATCTATATAATAAACATATGTAAACACATCGTTTATTGTATCATTTCATGTTACAGTGCGCAAGATTCCGAAGGAAGCAAAACAATTCGCAGCATAACAACACAATTACACTTTCACACTTGCAGAAAATATGTCTTGACATAAACATGGGGTCATGTATAATATCATTCGGTGTTTAGCATTAGTAAACTTTTTGTTAAGATATACAATTCTGACTGCAGATTGTCAGACAGGAATAACGGAGAGGCATTATGGATATCGGAAAGAAGCTCAAAGAGCTTAGAATACAGAAGGATCTCACTCAGGAAGACCTTGCTGACAGAACCGAACTTTCAAAAGGATTCATAAGTCAGTTGGAAAATAATAACACATCTCCATCGATTTCAACGCTTACAGATATCCTTCAGAGCCTTGGAACCGATCTTGCCGATTTCTTCAGTGAACCACCCGAAGAGCAAGTCGTATTTCGTAAATCTGATTTCTTTGTAAAGGAAGATACGGAGCTCGGCAATACTATCGAGTGGATCATTCCAAATGCGCAGAAAAATATGATGGAACCGATACGGGTCACATTAAAGACAGATGGATCAACATATCCTGACATACCTCACGAAGGCGAGGAATTCGGATATGTGCTTTCAGGGAGAATAAGGATCCATATAGGAAAACACTCATACTCCGCTGCCAAAGGCAGTTCATTTTATTTCACGCCAGGCGCAAAACATTTTATTGAAGCTGCCGGCAATAAAGGTGCCTCATTTCTATGGATAAGCACCCCGCCCAATTTCTGATACATTATATCGTTACAAGGGAGAATATATCATGAAAGAAGAACTTATCAATCTTAAAGGAATATCGAAATCATTTGACGGACAGATGGTCCTTGATGATATGGATCTTGTTATACACGAAAATGAATTTGTGACATTGCTAGGTCCCAGCGGATGCGGCAAAACAACTACTCTCCGTATAATAGGCGGATTTACCAGCCCTGATAAAGGTCGTGTCTATTTTGAAGGAAAAGATATAACAGATCTTCCTGCAAATAAAAGACAGCTTAATACTGTCTTTCAAAAATACGCGCTCTTTACTCATATGTCGATCGCTGAAAATATAGCTTTTGGTCTCAAGATAAAAAATAAATCAAAATCATATATAGACGACAAGATAAAATACGCCCTGAAGCTCGTCAATCTGGAAGGCTATGAGAACAGATCTCCGGAACTTTTAAGCGGCGGTCAGCAGCAGCGTATCGCTATCGCACGCGCAATCGTCAACGAACCTCGTGTACTTCTTCTTGATGAGCCTCTCGGTGCACTCGACCTTAAGCTCCGTCAGGAAATGCAATATGAACTTATCAGAATGAAGAACGAGCTAGGCATAACATTTATATATGTAACACACGATCAGGAAGAAGCTCTTACGATGTCAGACACTATTGTCGTAATGAATCAGGGTTATATCCAGCAGATCGGCACTCCCGAAAAGATATACAACGAACCGGAGAATGCATTTGTCGCAGATTTCATTGGTGACAGCAATATCATGACCGGAACTATGATCTGCGATAAACTTGTTGAGATCTACGGCGTAAAGATGGAATGTGTTGATACAGGTTTTGGCGAAAATAAACCTGTAGATATCGTTATAAGACCTGAGGATGTAGAACTTACTCTTCCCGATGAATCAGAACTTTGCGGAAAAGTCACAAGCGTCATATTTAAAGGCGTTCATTATGAAATGGCAGTTGAAGCACGGGGATTTGAATGGATCGTACATTCAACACGTGAGTGGCCTGAAGGATCAGAAGTCGGCATAAAGATCGATCCGTTTAATATTCAGATCATGAACCGCCCTGAATCCGAAGATGAGGAGGCAGCAGTTATCGATGTCTGACAAGAAGATAAAATGGCTTGCCGCGCCATACGATCTCTGGTCTATAGTATTTATCGTCGTTCCTCTGGGAATGATCTTCTACTATGGTCTTACGGATACAAGCGGTGCATTTACATTTTCAAATATCGCTTCGATCGCTGAGCCTGAGCATCTCAGTGCATTATGGTTATCAGTTCTGCTTTCGCTTGCAAGTACCGCGATATGTTTTCTTCTCGCGTACCCGCTCGCTATGATACTTAGCCACTTGAACTCAGGACGGAATGGTCTGATAATACTTATTTTCATCCTTCCCATGTGGATGAACTCACTGCTTCGGATACTCGCATGGCAGAATATACTTGAGAAAAACGGAATACTGAACACATTTCTAAGATTCCTGCATCTGCCAACACAGAATATGATAAATACTCCGGCAGCGATAGTCCTTGGAATGGTCTATGATTTCCTGCCATTTATGGTTCTGCCGCTTTACAATGCTCTGTGCAAGATCGATCCGGCAGTTATCGATGCCGCGCATGATCTTGGTGCCGGCAATGTGCAGACATTCTTCAGAATAATACTACCGCTCTCAATACCAGGAATAATGAGCGGAATAACGATGGTATTTGTACCGGCGCTTACAACATTTGTAATATCAACACTGCTTGGCGGAAGCAAGATACTTCTCATTGGAAATGTTATCGAACAGGATTTCACCGCATCAGATCAATGGAACGTTGGAAGCGGACTTTCAATGGTACTTATGATATTCATTGTATTCAATATGATTCTTTCCGCTATATTTGATAAGAGCGGCGGCGAATCTAACGCTATCTGATATCATTTTATTAAGTGCAGTAATACACTGCATTATGTGGCAGTTTGCATCATCATAAAACAAGAGGTACAGACCTATGAAAAATACTCTGAAAAAAGCATATATATTCCTTATAATCTTCTTTCTCTATGCTCCTATTGCGACACTTATCGTAATGTCATTCAATGCAAGCAAGAGCCGCGCAAAATGGGGAGGATTTACACTTAAGTGGTATGCTTCTCTTTTTCAGGACAGTGAGATACTATCGGCGTTCAGGAATACAGTCCTCATTGCCGTGATCTCAAGTCTTGTAGCAGCCATCATAGGAACAATGATATGCCTTGCTATGAGGAAGATGAAAAAAAGACGCCGCACGATCGCGATGGGGATAGCAAATATCCCGATGCTAAATGCTGATATCGTTACAGGTATCTCATTCATGCTGCTGTTTCTCTCAATGGGACTCAGGTTCGGATTTGGAACTATACTGCTCTCTCACATCACATTCAACATACCTTACGTCATGTTGAGCGTGGAACCAAGAATGAAAACACTTAATGAGAGTACTTATGAAGCAGCGCTCGATCTCGGAGCCGAACCGTCTTATGCCTTCTGGAAAGTAGTCTTTCCGGATCTCATGCCGGGAGTCCTCGCTGGAACGCTTATGGCTTTTACTATGTCGATAGATGATTTCATAATAACGCATTTTACAAAAGGTCCTGGAATCGATACTTTATCGACAAAGATATATACAGAAGTCAAAAAAGGCATAAAGCCTGAGATGTACGCTCTCTCGACTCTCATTTTTGTGACAGTGTTCGTACTGCTTCTGCTGCTAAACAGATCAGGAAGCAAGACAGCCACCGCAGTCGTAGATAAGATTGCTTAAGCCAAACGCATTAATCAAGTTTCAAGAAACAATAATCATTTATTATGATGGAGGAGAAAGATCATGAAAAAAACCGCAGCAAAGATCGCATCTGTAGTACTTGCCGCAGCTGTTTCAGGTTGCGCGCTCGCAGGATGTGGAAACATCAACAAGACAAACGCTAAAACGGATGGGAAAAGTGATTCCGGCAAAATCTATGTCTACAATTGGGGCGAATATATCGATCCCGAAACGATCACGATGTTCGAAAGCGAGACTGGAATCAAAGTTGTCTATGACGAGTTTGAGACTAACGAGGCAATGTATCCAAAGATCGCCGCAGGAGCCGCACAGTACGATGTTGTATGCCCTTCCGATTATATGGTAAATAAGATGATGGATAAGGGACTTCTGCAGGAGCTCGATTATTCCAAACTTCCTAATGTAAAGAAGAATATAGGAACCGAGTATTTCAAGATGGCAGATGAATTTGATCCAGGAAATAAATATTGTGTCCCTTACTGCTGGGGAACCGTTGGCATCCTCTATAACAAGAAAATGGTGGATGAACCTATAACAAGCTGGGCACAGCTCTGGGATGAAAAATATAAAGATAACATCCTCATGCAGGATTCAGTACGTGACGCATTCATGGTAGCTGAAAAGAAAAACGGATATTCGATGAATACGACTGATAAGACAGAGCTTGAAAAATGCAAAGATGACCTTATAACGCAGAAGCCTCTTGTTCAGGCATATGTAATCGATGAAGTCCGCGATAAGATGATAGGCGGCGAAGCAGCTATCGGCGTTATCTATTCAGGTGAAGCTATATATACACAGCGTGAGAATCCTGATCTTGTCTATGTTATCCCAAGTGAAGGAACAAATCTCTGGATCGATGGCTGGGTCGTACCAAAGGATGCTCCTGATTATGACAATGCAATGAAGTTCATAGATTTCATGGCGAGAGGTGATGTAGCCGAGAAGAATTTCGAATATATAACATACTCTACACCTAACACTGCTGCAAAAGATCTCATACAGGATACAACGATAAAGAACTCTGAGACTGCATTTCCTGATCTCTCGAAATATAAAGGGTTAGAGACATATACATATCTCGGTGAAGATGCTGACAAACTCTACAACTCATTATGGGAAGAAGTAAAAGCAAACTAAAAACGAACTAAAGAACATATAGATTGAAAGATTCAAAATCAATGTAAATAAAAAAAGTCATCCTTGTGCAATCATGATGTAATATTTATCAACACATGATATGCATGAGGATGACTTTAATATTTTGAATGTTTTTGCAGTAATTTCTACCAGGTTACAGCTTTAATCCTTAGCTTTACTTCTTAGCTTTACTCCTGAGATTTACTCCTGGCTGTCTATCTTCTCCTGCAGATCTTCAAGATACATCCACCTCTCCGTAAGTTCATCAACACTCTTCTGTGTCTCATCACGCTTTTTGGAAAGTTCCGAAAGCTTAGGAAAATCGCATGCGTTAAGCACTATCTGCTCGTCAAGCCTCTTAACTTCTGCTTCAGCTTTTGCGATATCATCTTCTATAGTTTCATAATCCTTTTGTTCCTGATATGACATCTTAAGCTTTTTATTTGCAGCGTTCTGAGCCTTGTATAGATCCCTGCCGCTCAGTTTTATATCATTATCTTCACTGCATTTTGATTCAGAAGTTCCGGCATCCGTTGTCTCAACAGGTAATTGATTTCTTGTAGCTTTTCTATCACTATTGCTGCCAGCTGATTCTTCATGTACCGCTGCTGCATAGTCGGTATATCCACCCTCATATTGCCGAAGCGTGCCATCAGGCTGAAACGCGAATATCCTATTTACCGTCCTGTCGAGAAAATACCTGTCATGCGAAACGATTACAACGATACCCATAAATTTATCGAGATAATCCTCAAGTATCGTAAGTGTCGTGATATCAAGATCATTAGTCGGTTCATCAAGTATAAGCACGTTCGGCGCACCCATTAGAACGCGAAGAAGCTGAAGTCTTCTCTTTTCACCGCCCGAAAGTTTACCGATAACAGTGTACTGCATTGTTGGATCAAATAAGAACTTTTCAAGCATCTGTGATGCAGATACAAGTCCCTCAGATGTACGGACATATTCAGCTACATCTTTGATAAAATCAATGACTTTTTCATTTGCATCCATCGGTGCCCCTGAATCGGAGACCATCTGACTGTAATAGCCCGTCTTGATCGTCTGACCTGTCTTTACTTCACCACTATCAGGCTCTATACTGCCATTTATGATCTTGATAAGAGTCGTCTTTCCACATCCATTTGGACCGATGATAGCTACACGGTCATTTTTAAGAAAGATATAACTGAAATCTTTTATGACTGTTTTACCGTCATACGACTTCACGATGTGATCTGCTTCAATAGTAGATTTGCCCATTCGTGAATAGATCGAATCAAGCTCGACTGAGCCGTCTTTCGCCTGTGAATGTATATCCTTAAGCTCTTCATAACGATTCAGTCTGAATTTTTGTTTCGTAGTCCTAGCCCTTGCACCGCGTTGTACCCACTTAAGTTCATTTCTAAGCAGCGTTGCACGTTTCCTGTCTGTTGCATCAGTCATCTCCGCGCGTTCAGCCTTTAGTGAAAGATATCCTTCATAATTTGACTCATATGAATAAAGTTGTCCACGATCTACTTCAAGTATCCTGTCACATACGCTATCAAGAAAATACCTGTCATGTGTGATCATGATCATAGCGCCTTTTCGGCGCCTTAATATATCTTCCAGCCAGTCGGACATTTCAAGATCAAGATGGTTTGTCGGTTCGTCGAGAAGCAGAAGATCGCACGAATCCATAAGTACGGAAACAAGTGCCAGTCTCTTCTGCTGACCTCCCGACATATGATCTGCCTTTTCTGTAAAATCAGAGAATCCAAGTTCTGAAAGCATAGTCTTTGCTCTGACAATACGATCGGTATCAGCATCTTTGCCACATACGCACGTGATGATATCCGTGTCTTTTTCAAATTCGGGATGCTGCGGAAGGTATCCGATCACCTGATCTGACGCACGTGTCACATTTCCACTGTCCGGCTCTTCGATACCTGCACATATCTTAAGAAGTGTAGATTTGCCGGTTCCGTTTATACCGACAATTCCCACTTTCTCATCATCCTGCATATAAAAAGAAGCTTCGTCAAAAAGCTTCCTTTGTGTATAGATCTTTGTTATTTTTTCAAGTGTAAGAATATTCAATATCTCAGCTCCAATGACAAGTTATAAATACGTTCTACAATCAATTCAACTGATCATAACAAAATGACTACTTTTGACACCCACATCATGCAATAAAATACTCACTAAAAATTAAATGTTCCCTGCCCGTCATCCGAATAATCGATCTCCGGCGACGAACCGTCAGCACCATTTTTTCCAATATCATTGCTATCTATATCACTGTTATCCATATCGCTGTTATCCATATCGCTGCCGTCAATATCTCCGTCGGTCATGATGCTTCCCGCAAGATCACTGTCTGTCACGATAGAATCATCGACATCAGAAGCCGAAACATTCTCTTTCATCTCACTCTGCTTCATCCCTGATGAAATCCCATGGATTCCAAAACTTCCATCATATCCGATATCACTTAATTCTTTCTTGACCGCCGAAAGGAACTGACTGTCCTTATGTCCCTTTATCATTACGACGCCGCTGTCAACACTGCATTCAAAACCATGCTTCCTAAGCTGCTCTGCCGTTTCATTCTTATCCATGTTAAAACCCGTCCTGTTCAATTAAACATCATTTTTTTATTTTCCATATCACCTTGTGACAAATGGATTATAGAATCTGCTTCCATTATGAAAAGTGATTATAAGCGCTGCCGTACAAAATACGATTGTAAAAGCGAGAACAATGTAATCATTTCTTTCAAATGCTTTGGCTGAATACCATGTCCTCTTTTTATTTTTGCCAAAGCCGCGAAGCTGCATGGCATTACTTACAACATCGATTCTGTCCATACTGGTAAATATAAGTGGAAACAAGATAGCTGATGTACGTTTTATCCTATCTCCAAGTTTGGCTTTCCTTGACATCTCTATTCCGCGTGCTTCCTGCGCATTTTTTATCTTGGCATAATCGTCCTGTACATCAGGAATATATCTGAGTGCGATAGCTACGGAATATCCGGCATAGTAACTGATACCGATCTTGTTAAGAGATGCAGCAAATTCACTTGGATTCGTTGCAATGATAAACATAAATACGGCAGGAACGACCGTCATATATTTCAGTATGATATTTCCCTCATAGAAAAGCTGTTCACGCGTCAGATCATGATTGCCGATCATATCAACAAGAACTGTCTTCGTTCCATATACCTTTGTACCCTGATAAGGAGAAAAAATATATATAGCAATGATATTGATGACAAGAAATAACAGAATGAACTTAAAAACCGTTCCAACCTGTTTCCATTCAGTTTTAGATGCTTTAAGCACATATATGCTGAATATCAGCATTACAGCGAGTACACGCGTATCATATGTGATCATGCTGGTAATCGACCACATCAGAAAAAAAACGAGTTTTGTCACTCCGCTAAGTCTATGTATCCATGTGTTCTTGTCTGTATAAGATAATACTCTGCTACCCACTTTGCCCCATTCCACAAACTATAACGTTTGTTCTGTCTTTCTTGATGCGCGCTCAAAACTTATAAATCTTTCTGCAAATTCAGATGGATCATCAATATCACATTTCCTTGCAAGATCATAAAGCGATGTCTTCTTGAGATATGCTTTTTTTGCAGTCTCTTCATCTGTAAGTATATCCGCAGGCGACGCGTCAGAGAGCATATGACCATCAGCGATAACAACCGCACGATTCGTATATTCAAGCATAAGATGCATATCATGCGTGATCATGATGATCGTAATCTTTTGATCTGTATTTATCATCTTAAGAAATTCCATTATATCTGTATAGTGACGGTAATCCTGTCCCGCTGTAGGTTCATCCAGGATTATGATCTCGGGATTCATGACAAGAATGGACGCGATCGTAACTCGCTTTTTCTGTCCAAATGAAAGGGCAGATATCGGCCAGTTTCTGAATTCATACAGACCACATATCTTTAATGTCTCTAAAACCCGATCTTTGATCTCTTCATCCGGAATGCCGCGAACCTTAAGCCCCAACGCGACCTCGTCAAATATCATTGGCTTTGATATCATCTGATTGGGATTCTGCATGCCAAGACCTATCTTTTCACCACGTTCTTTAATTGAAAGTGAACTTATATCGCTGCCATTAAGTCTTATAACTCCGGAATCAGGCTTGATAAATCCGCATATCAGCGCAGATAAAGTAGATTTGCCTGCACCGTTCTTTCCAACGATGCTCATCATCTCTCCGCGATGGACTGAAAATGATATATTATCAAGTACTTTCTCACCCGGGACATACGAAAATCCTATTTTATCGATATCAAGTACAACATCATCTGAAACCTTTGGCTTATCAAGTTTAACCTGTTCAAACCATGTTCTTACATCATCGCGATATGGAGAAATATCCATATTTTCTATATGCTGCGGATGAGTTTTGGGATCAATGATTCCGCCTGCATGACGTATTGCTGAAAGATACAGTGGTTCTCTTATCCCGTTTTTTGCAAGAAGATCAGTCGAAAGAAGTTCGTCAGGTATCATATCTGCAATGATCGTACCATCCCCGATAAGGATTATTCTGTCAACATCTCTGAAAAGTGCATCTTCAAGACGATGTTCAATAATTATTATCGTTGCATCTTTATTTTTCTGTATTTTATCAATAAGATCTATCGCTGTCGTTCCGGTACGAGGATCAAGATTCGCAAGCGGCTCATCAAACATCATGATGCCCACATCGTCGACCATAACACCGGCCATTGAGACACGCTGCTTCTGACCGCCGGAAAGTTCCTGCGGAGCATGATGAAGAAGATCCTTTACGGATACCTGATCTGACGCCATATCTACACGTCTGAACATGTCTTTTTGTGAAACCATGTCATTTTCGAGCGCAAATGCTATATCTTCAGCAACAGTAAGCCCGATAAACTGACCATCCGTATCCTGCAGAACCGTACCGACCATCTTGTTAAGCCCAAAGATGCCAAGTTCCCTCGGATCCTTTCCGTTAACAAAATAATCGCCGCTTATATCACCCGGAAAAGCAAAAGGCACAAGTCCGTTAAGACAATGTGCCAGAGTTGATTTGCCTGAACCCGAAGGTCCTATTATAAGGACTTTTTCACCCTTGCAGATCTTCAGATTGATATCATGCAGCGTAGGTTCTTTCTGCGCTCTGTATTTAAATGAAAAATCCTTGAATTCAATAACTGTTTCCATATATACCGCTTACTAGTCTTCTTTTGAAAGGCTTGATGATTTTGCTCCCAGTTTCGAATATCCAACTGCAAGTAGTGTTCCCAGAACAGCGACAACGATTATATTAAGAACTGCAGCGATCGCACCCTGAGTAAATACTTTATTTGCAGGTTCTGCATAGATGGCTACATCAAGTACAGGTGCAATTACTATCCAGCATACTGCATTTGCGATAGCCTGAACTATGTTGAAAACAGCTATCTGCTTGCCTGAGAATCCGCCCTCTTTGATCTGAAATCTTGTGGCAAAAAGACCAACCGCAATACCAAACAGTGCATCAGGGAATACCCAGCTCCACCAAACACTTCCATAAAACAGTGCATCGCCAAGAGCATGTCCAAGCAGTCCCATTATCCCGCCTACGATAGGTCCGAATACTGCTGCAAAAAATGCGAGCAAAGCTGCTCTGGGCTGAAATGCAGTATTAGGTATAAAACCTACAGGTATCTGAACGTTTGTAAGTGCTACAAACAGTGCCGTACCGATACCGGCAGCAACAACTTCCTTGATTCCAAATTTCTTCATTTCACATTCCCTCCTGATTGATTAAAAATGCCCTCTTTTTGTCTGCAGTATGGTACCGCAGACCCTTACATACGAATGATAAGACCTAAGCATAAAAAATTCAAACTACTATTTACACAAAATGTATGTCATCATCGGTCGTATATCACACATATCAGATCAAAAGATCAATAGAATGATTACTGCTTTGACATATCAAGAAGCTTTGTCTTAAGCTGATTTTCCATCTGTGCAAGCTGAACTTCCGCCTCGGCGCGCTTAGCTTTGCCATCTTTCTGAATCTGCATTACTTCATCAAGCGATGAGATAAGTGTCTCATTTGTATGTTTAAGTGTATCAAGATCAACGATGCCTCGCTCTGATTCCTTGGCAGCATCAACAGTTGCTGTATGAAGCATATCCGCATTCTTTCTGAGCATCTCATTAGTCATATCCGTAACGGCACGCTGAGCTTTTTCTGCCTGTGCAGTGTTCTCGATTCCCATCGCGATGACCATCTGATTCTTCCAGAGTGGAATCGTGTTAACGATCGTAGACTGTATCTTTTCAGCCATCATCGTATCAGAGCTCTGTACCATTCTGATCTGTGGTGCGGTCTGCATCGATATCGTACGTGTGAGTTCAAGATCATAAAGTTTCTTCTCAAATCTGTCACACTGAGACGAAAGATCTTTCGCGGCCTGCGCATCTTCAGGAAGTCCTGACGATGATGCCTTATTCTGGAGTTCTACAAGCTTTCCTTCGCGAACTTCGTTCAGCTTCTTCTTCCCCGCAAGTATATACATCGTAAGTTCCTTAAAATAATTAAGGTTAAGATCATACATATGATCAAGAACATCAACATCCTTGAGAAGTGTCACCTGCTGTTTTTCAAGTGCCTGCATGATCGTTCCGACATTTGTATTTACCTTATTATATCTGGTCTTGATAGCTTCGATCTTATTACCCTGCTTCTTGAAAAATGAGAGGAATCCCTTATCGTCCGGTTCTACGTTGAATTCCCTGAGTTCTGTCGTAAGATTCGCAATGAGTCCGCCGACTTCACCCATATCTTTTGTCCTGACATTATCAACTGCTTTTTCTGAAAAATCAGACATCTTCTTCTGGGTTCCAACGCCATACTGAAGTATCGCCTGTGAATTAGTCAGATCGATTTTCTCTGCAAAATCAGCGACCTGTTTCTTCTCATCATCACTGAGCATTGAATCATCAAGCGGTTTATTCTCCTTAACAACAGTAGTATCTACTGTCTGCATCGCTGGCAGATCTTTTGTATCAAGATCAGTTCCAAACTGAAGAATCGTCTTCCCGGGTTCTTTTACCGCTGTTTCCTGTTTGTTGTCCATTTCTTCTGCCATGATTTTCCCTCCATGCACATTTGTAAGATTTCATATAATGATGCAAGTGTCAAAAGTCATTCTGCGTTCATGCTTGCAATGAACAATGCGACTTGCAGTCGCATCGCAGAACGACCTTATGACACGCCTAAACATGAGGAAGTAGCGATTTGCGTAGCAAATCAGCGGATTCCGAATGTTTACAGAATTGCGAGAGCTTCCAAATGTGGGAACCACATTTTAGGAAGCGAAGCAATTCGTAGCATCATTGCCACTTTTGAGCACCGAAATCCTTGTTATCCGTAAGCCCATCCTGCGCCATCATCGTCTTCATGACATTTATATCTGACCTGATGTCCCAGTTCATATCTTCAAACATACTGTCAAGCAGTTTCTCAAATGCCTGATTGATGACATCGAGCGTGTCCTCGATCTGATGCTTGGTCTCATTGATATTCTGTCCTTCGATCGGCTGTTCATTTACATCTATATAAGCTTTTATGAGCTTGGTAGTAGTTGGGAGATAATACCCCATAAACTTATGAAGTTCATCTGCAGATGACGGTTTCTTTTCGACCTGCACAAATATCCGTTTCATTATATCTTCCAGCTTATAAAGCTTTGTAGACATGATCTCATTATCAGGTATCCGGTCATTATATTCACGTATCTGTTTTATATATCTGTTACCTTCATCGATTATTGAACGCACATCAGGTGTAAGACTGGCGTAACTCTTCTTCTGTTCATTTTCACGCTTTGTTTTTTCGTTATCGCTTTTGTTACGCGCATTTTCAGTATCCTGATACTGCTTATACATGCTGTCGGTAAGCATAAGTGTTGTCTGATTTTCATCAAACTTTCCCTGCGGGATGATACCTTTAGATATAAGCTTCTTCAGTTTCTTTACGATCTGATCATGAGAAAGCCCTGTTCTTCGCGCCAGCTCATCTATTTGGACAGATGTGCGTGCGCCTATAAGCCTTGCCATCTCTTTTGCTTCAGAAGATATTGCGGTAAATCCTGATCCACGGAAAATACTCACAATGCTGCAAACAAGAAATGAACCGGTTGCCACAGCTCCGGCGATAAGAGCGATACTGCCAGTGACAAATATTGAACTGATCATAGTTGTGGCAAACATTATCCCGAAAATAGTAGTGCCAAGTATTCCACATACTATCTCTGCAACACCTGTTCCATGATGGGTTCGTGACATATTAAAAGTAGAAGGATTGTGATTTTTATAATCAGACGCATATACACTGTAGTTCTGTCCAGCTCTGTTCTGTGCACAACCGGCATAATTCTGATGTACATGCATATTTTGTGCATATCCCGCACAATTCTGCTGTGTACCAGCCTGCATATTCTGTGCATATCCTGCGTTATTCTGTGATATCCCGCACTGCTGATTTACAGTACGGTTCTGCTGATTTTCATAACTTCTCTGATTATCGTACGAATAAGAAGTCTGTCCATATTGATGAACAGGTGCTCCATATGCATGCTGATTAGGGGTTCCCTTTACTTCATCCGTGATCTTGCTTGAGAACCTCTTTGTAATATCACCGATGTCGCTGCTCAGATGGCTAAAATCACCCGATTGTATGCTGTTATTTACTGAAGAGACAATATCCTCTCCGATATTTGTAATATCATTTAGATCCATTGTTATCTGCCTTATCATATATTTATTCGATCATACTATGATGCTGCGAATGTCCTACATGTTTTGAAAAAACTTTCAGACTATGCAGCACAAAATATCAACACTACTAGAATACATAATTTAACACGATAAGGCAAGGGGATTCAGACATATTGTAATAAGAATATCCCTTAATTGTAATGAAATGATGCAAGCGTCAAAAGTCGCTATGCGTTCGTGCTTGCACAAAAGCAAAACGATCAAATGACGCTCTTAAACATGAGGAAGTAGCGCTCTTATTGGTTTTTCGACAGCAATATCCTGTCGTTATCAAGTGCTTCGCCGGCTTTCCTGCTAAATTCCGTAAGCAGATCATCAACAGTCATCTTTGAACGCTCATCTCCGCTCACATCAAGGACAATAGAACCATTGTCCATCATGAGGGTACGATTTCCGAGTTCAAGTGCCTGATGCATGTTGTGTGTGACCATAAGGCAGGTAAGTTTACGCTCAGATATTATCTTCTTGGTAAGTGCGAGGACTTTCTCGGCACTTGCAGGGTCGAGTGCGGCAGTATGCTCGTCAAGCAGCAGAATCTTAGGAGTAACGAACGTTGCCATAAGAAGCGTGAGTGCCTGACGCTGTCCGCCTGAAAGAAGTCCGACCGGCTGTTTCATGCGGTCTTCAAGACCCATGTCGAGCTGTGAAAGACGCTCTCTAAAATCTTTCTTTTCCTTACTGCTTATCCTTGATAAACCTGAATAACGTTTTCCTCCTGCACGCATATATGCAAGCGTTAGATTCTCTTCTATCGTCATGTGCGGAGCAGTCCCGAGCTGCGGATCCTGAAAAAGATGACCTATATCACGGCTTCGCAGGTGCTCCGGCTTGTATGTTATATTCTCGCCATCTAGATATATTCTGCCCTCATCAACAAAGAATGCGCCTGTTACAGCATTGAAAAGCGTTGATTTTCCGGCACCGTTACTGCCTACTATCGTAGCAAAATCGCCGTCAGTTAGTTCAAGTGAGACATTAGACAATGCTTTTTTTTGATTAACTGTTCCCGGATTAAAAGTCTTAGAGATATTCTGAAGGATGAGCATTATCTATCACTCTCCTTCCCAATGCCTTCGAGCTTCTCAGCTTTGAGCATATCATTCTTCTGCTGCACGAATTTCATTTTACCTGTAAGGTAAGGCGCGGATATCGCGACTGCGACTATTATCGCCGACACAAGTTTAAGGCATTCTCCCGGCAAATGAAATCTTAGTGCTACAGCTATTATCACGCGGTACAGGCAGCTCCCCATAACAACGCCAAGTACTCTCTTAAACACACTTCCGTGTGAAATGATTGATGTTCCTATGACAAGACTTGCGAGCGCTATTGTGACCTGACCTGTTCCAAAGTTGATATCGCATGATTTTTGATACTGTGCGAGCACCGCTCCCGAAAGAGCCGTAAGTGCACTTGAGATGCAAAGTCCGGTAGTGATCATTTTCCCGGGATTGATACTGGAAGCCTTGACCATCATCGGATTATCACCTGTCGCACGTATGCTGAGTCCGATTTTTGTGTTGAGAAACCACGAGATCAGTATAATCGCTATCACAACGAGCACTGCAGCAATGATCAGCTTATAGGATTTCTGATACCATACTGCATCTGATAATTTCTTTGCATTTACGAACATCGTTTCCTGACCAAAAATATTCAAGTTCGATTTTCCCATGACAAATATATTGATCGTATAAAGAGCGGTATTTACTATGATACCTGCAAGTATCGATTCCACGCCCATCTTCGTCTGAAGCATCGCCGTGATGAAGCCTGAACATACACCCGCGAGCATTGCCGCCGGTATCGCCAGATAAGGATGTCCCGATATCGTGACGACCGCACAGACTGCGCACCCAAGAGTAAAGCATCCATCTGTTGACAGATCCGCGATGTTAAGTATTGTAAATGAAATGTAAAGTGCCATCGCTACAAATGAATATATGCACCCCAGTTCAAGCGCGCTTATAAAGATATCTGCTGAAAATATCGCTCCCATATCATGTCCCTCTTATCTATATGTATAATTAACTATATTTTATTGCTATCTACCGGGCTTTTCGTACTTGCCGAATTCCATATGCTCGCCAGATCCATTATGCTCGCCAGATCCACTATGCGCCGAATCCATTATGCTCGCCGAATCCATTATGCTGGCCAGATCCACTATGCTGGTCGAATCCATTATGCTGGTCGAATCCACTATGCTGGTCGAATCCATTATGCTCGCCAGATCCACTATGCGCCGAATCCATTATGCTGGCCAGATCTACTATGCGCCGAATCCTTTATGCTCGCCGAATCCTTTATGCTCGTCGAAAGCCTTGATTTGTCAGATGTCAGATAAATATACGGTCTTTACATCAATTATTATATTTAGTATGTATAAAAATCAAGATTAATTTCTTTTTGTACGGTCTAAATACCAAGTTGTAGATATAAGATGGTAGTGCTAAAAAAAATAATCAGGAAAAGTTACCAACTATAACTCAGAATCGAGTTCCAGTACGTAATACTTCATATCATCAAATGTAATGAACTACGGTCTAATTTCAATTTATAATGAAATAAACCGTAGTCATGAAAGAGACTTAATTTTTTTACTACCAACCAAATGAACTATCTAGCTATTTAGTACGTAACACAAACGATTAATTCAAGTTTCTTCTACATTTCAAACCAGAATATCCTTAATAAGTCCGTAAATTACTAGTTTCCTCTACATTCCAAATCAGAATATCCTTGATAAATCCGTAAATTACAAATTACAATCATTATGATGTCACTTCTGTTTGTAGAATTACAATCATTATAATGTCACTTCTGTTTGTAGGATTACAATCATTATGGTGTCACTTCTGTTACGATATAATGTCGCTTCTGTTAGATAATTATCAAACCAATAATATACACTTATTCTGGCTTCTTATTGACCTCCAGCCATGAACTGGCTCAGATTCAATGCTGATACCCATTCATTCAGATTCCGTCGACTGTGAGTTACTTTTCGAAGCTTTCAGCTGTCTTTGTTTCCTGAACTTTAGAAGTCATACCCTGGAAAACGCTGTAATCAATTCCTATTTCGGAAGCAATGTCTGTGTTGACTGTTATGATACCATTATCCATAGTCTTTACAGGAGTAGTTGCCGGGGTAGAAACACCTGTAAGTATGTCTACTGCCATGTCTGCCGTTTCTTTTCCAAGATCTGCATAGTTAACGCCATACCCTGCAAATGCTCCGTTGAGTGCGAATGAATCAGCTCCACCAAAATGAGGTATCTTCGCTTCGGCAAATTTCTCATATATAGAAAGTTCTGCAGTCATTACAGTATTGTCAGATGGTGTGAATACCGCATCTACCTTATCGGAAATAAGAGAATCTGCTGCAAGCGATATCTCATCGTTTGTCGTACCTGTCTTTTCGTCTACTTCGAGTCCGTTCTTGCTGCAGAAATCCTTTGCTGCCGCTATTGCAGATGTCGAGGAATCCTGACTTTTATCATATAGAAGCCCTATTTTTTTTGCATCAGGCTTTGCTGCAAGGATAAGATTCATTAGATCTACTGTGCTGAACATATCCGAGACACCGGTTATATTTCCTCCTGGTGCAGAAAATGTCTTAACAAGCCTTGCCCCGATTGGATCTGAGACGGCTGCGAAGATCACGGGTATCTGATTATCTTCAGTCGCTGACTGCATTATGACTGCTGTAGGAGTTGCGATAGGAATGATTGCGTCAACCTTATCATTTACAAGTTCTGTAGCCATCTGTCCAAGTACAGTTGAATCGGCCTGACCATTCATTGTGTAATCATTATAGTCGAATGTACATCCAAGTTCTGCACCCTTCGCATCAAGCTCTGCCTGAATACTTGATGTGATCTGATTGAGAGACGCATCATCGACATACTGAACGATACCGACTTTAAATGTCTTACCGGATACATCTGAGGCTGCGCCTGTTGTTCCGGTTGCAGCCGAAACATCGGTCTGTGCTGAAGTATCTGAACCTGCATCTGCCTGTGATGAAGCATTCGTACCTGCATCTGCCTGTGATGATACGTTTTCGTTTGCTGCCTGAGTACTGCCTGTGCCTGATGCTGAACTGCCACAGCCTGATAACATCATTGAAAGAACAGCTACTGCTGTGATTATGCTAAGAGTTTTCTTTTTCATTATATTTTCCTCCACTAAATTCTTTTATTTCAGTTAATGTTTATTCGCGCCGTTCGGAGCATAACTCATCACTACTGCAATACGCAAAAAACGCCTCAAACATATTTCTATGCTTGAGGCGATATCGTCGCGGTGCCACTCAAATTGACAAATGATAAAACTCTGCCCACTCTCTTTCATGTACGGATCCATACATGTCACTCTGGTAACGGGTGTGATAACCCGCCGACGCCTACTTTGTTCAGGTCAGCCTCAAAAGTCCATTCAGTACTCATACAATGCTGCGTTCCCATCATCGGCAGCTCTCTGAAAAAGCACTTCGTACTTACTACTCTTTCTCTGCGGTTTATACGTAAGAGACATCGTCATATCTCTTTTCGATTAATTAGTACAATAAACCTGTCAAAAATAAAAGTCAAGCCCGATATTTCTCTAATCTCATTTCAAAAGTTCAATCTACCAAAGTATCTCCCCATTATCGATTTTCTACTTACAAACGGATCCTTCCAAAAGCGCGAATCCAGTGAATTCTCTCTGTTATCTCCAAGAACAAAATAAGAGTCTGCAGGGACAGTAAATGTCTCCCCGCATTTCGTTCCGACATTGTCTGTCAGATAGCTTTCATTTAAAGGCTCACCATTGATATTTACACTATTTCCCTCAAACGATACTTTATCACCTGGCATACCGATTATTCTCTTGATGAGCACGCAGCCAAGTTCTTGCGAGTGAAAGGCTATGATATCTCCGCGCTGCGGATCATGTGTATCATACGCAAGTCCATTAACAAAAATGATATCACCCGTCATCAGTGTCGGTTCCATTGAAGCTGACGGTACATTACCAGGAATCAATACGAATCTGAAAATCAGCAATGATAATGTAAACAGTATTAGAACAAATACTACCCATTTTTTTAGCGCTGAAAATTTCTTTGCAGTTTTATTGTCTGCAGCTACATCCATCTTTTCGTCCCTTCTTGTAATATATCATATCTGATTATTGCACATACACACTCCTGTTTCACTATGTATTTATGTAATATTGATGTAGGCGTCATAAGTAGAATTTTATTTTTGATGCTGCAATACTGCTGGCATAGTTTCTATAGCTGCTCCCTCACGTAAACTACTCGGGATCCGCTATTCTTCTTTTTTTGTATAATCGGGGTATATTATTCTTGACTCAGTGTATGTAAATGACTATAATCTATATATAAAAATGCAATCAATAATAATCGAAAAACAACCATAAACGTTTCCTTTGAGCACTTGCTCAAATCATTACTAGCGGAGGATAAATCTTATGAAAAAAACTTCAAATATTTCTGCTTCTCACATCGTAACATTAAGAGAGAAAAACGAACTCACGCAGCAGCAGTTTGCCACTGTTATATCACAAAAAATGAAACGAGAGAAGCCATACACTGTTCCACTGATATCAGCATGGGAAACAGGTCGAAGAACCCCTGCTGCCGCTACTGCCAATTGCATGGCTGAAATGTTTGGAGTTACTGCAGAATACATTCTCGGGAAAACCGATGATGAAGAAGAGACATCTGCCTTGATATCTGAAAAATCTCTGTCTGAAAATAAAATATCATTTGAATTGTTACACCAATACGATGGCCGCCCGGTATATATCACATTTCCACAGCACGAGCACAAAGATGCCTGGGGAATCGTCAAAGCAGATGACCATAAAATATTCATAATAACTAGAAATGACAATATTCCAGTTGATGGTAAATCATCATATATCATTTATCCAAATGAAATGGATGAAGTAAAAATCGAATGTATCAATAAATGCAATCCTCTCGGAATCATACAGATGATCAATTCCAGGAAACCCGTTTGGCTTCAAATGCTGTCTGCTGATAAAGAAGTACGAACCACATATAATGGCTGGTACATCCTGACTGATGACAATACGTTTCTCCAAGGTGATAAAGGGATAATTCTTCCCATAAGCGGACTCAATGTAAGTTATAAATGTTATGCCGAATCAACGAGATTATAATGAGCACCCTGTCCGATTTTAGCAATTATCTTTTTATGTTTTAATTTTCATGTATGAAATATAAATTACTATTTACAAACACAATTGTATATGATAGTATTCAAATTACAATTAAACGAGCAAAACCGGAGCAATTCGGTGACGCAAAACTAAAGGGGCTCAAGTGAGTCAGCCAGCTGCAATATATTGAAACTATTATGCTGAGGCTGATATAAGCCCCAGCATTTTTTAATGGGGGACAATTCATATGAATAACATTTCAAAAAGATTAAAGAAAATATTTGGAATTTCAACATTAATTGTTGTATTTATCACATCACTTTTCCTCTCATCCAGCAATGTACAGGCTCAAACAAAAA
>JAGPKJ010000032.1:0-2683 GCA_018053995.1 Lachnospiraceae bacterium
AGATAAATGAAGGTGACGGCGCATTCTACGGTCCTAAGATCGATCTGAAAATGAAAGACTGCATAGGTCGTGAATGGCAGATGGGCACGATACAGCTCGACTTCCAGCTTCCGCTCAACTTTGAGCTTAAATATGTAGCACCAGATGGCTCACTCAAGCAGCCGGTTATGATACACCGTGCTATATTCGGTTCAATGGAGAGATTCATTGGTATCCTGATAGAGAACTTCAAGGGTTCATTCCCGTTCTGGCTCTCTCCTTATCAGGTCGCTATTGTTCCTATCCGTACAGAACATAATGAATATGCTGCAAAAGTATACGACAAGCTACGCAAGAACCACATCCGTGTTGAAGCCGATTATACGGATAATAACATGAAGGAAAAGATAAAGAATTACAAGAATTATAAGGACCCGTACATCATTGTCGTAGGCGACAAAGAAGCATCGGAGAACACTGTATCGATAAATGTCCGTGGCACAAACAAGCAGATCCAGAATGTTCCGCTTGATACATTTATCAATATGTGCAATACGATGAACGAAGATAAACGTCTTGATCTCATGGAAGACGCGCCAGAGGTAGATTCATTTCCTGAGGCATAACTAAGGTATATCAACTAAGAACGGCTGCACGAAACATCTGTGTAGTCGTTCTTTTATTTTACGGAAAACAGAAGCTTTTGCCATTCTTCTGTCAGACGGGGAAGAGACCATGCTGCGTTAGCAGGACTGGAAGACGGGAGCTTTACGGCAGGGATTGTGTTAGTGTTACGGGCTGCCTGAATATCAGTTGCGGACGGATCGATGTATGCGTCAGATGATGGATTGGTATATATGTCAGTCGAAGGAGTTGTGTGTACACGAGTGATGATTTTTGATTTAGTGATGACATGCTTGGGTATATCATATTTCAGGTAGAGGTTGTATGCCGCAGTGCCGTTAACGGCAATCAGCTTTATTGGAGAATGGTTAGTTATAGTGCTAAGGTCGTTTACAACAGCATTTTTAATTGTGCTGTCTGACGAACCGGTTATCTCGCAACTTTCAATCACATCCCAGAGCGCGAATCCATTATCAAGTATCAGTTTCTTCTTTTCATCTATAGTCTGAGGAAACGCAGCATCACATAATGCAGCTATGATCTTCCAGAAACGGTTCTGCGGATGACCGTAGTAGAACTGTTGCTCGCGGGACTTTACTGATGGAAAACTTCCCAGTATAAGTATTTCTGAATTTTCATTATATAGTGGTCCAAATTCATGATAAAGACGTTCAGGCATGAGACATCTCCTTATTTGCGTTGGCTTTGAAATCATCCTGCATCATACAGTCAAGTCCGAAAATGTGTGTAGATTATTCTCAGTTGAAAATGATCAGCAATACAGTATTCTGAGGTAATATCCTTTTCTATACTGTATTTTTGATTTCGATTTTATCCTTAAAAAAAATCATACAGTATATTTGACTTGAATTGTTACAGGTACTGTATTTTTTGTGTGAATCAAGGGGTCGATACCTTGGGAAACCATTCTGACAAAAGAAAAATACAGTATATATGAACATTCATGTTGCAATTACTGCAATTTTTGGAAGCAGACCCCCTTAATGTTTTTTTAATTACAGTATAGGAGCTGACGTTTTCTGTAGATACTGTATCGCATTTTATCGTAATCATTTCTTGATGAAAAAATACAGTATAAATGAGGCATATACCTACAGTTACTGTATAATTGAATATTTTCCATCATACGGAGAGTGCTTTGCTATTATAACCCCCACAGTCGGGAAAATCCATCACTGTAGAGCGCCTATGCTCTGAGTGATGCATTAACAATTAGCATTGAGTTGCCGATAATCATGCTGTAGAGATGGAAAATGATTTGAAATCACATTAGCGTTAGGAACGGTTCCACATAAGTGAGTTATGCATGGAGGTATCGATATGGGCATGAAAATATCAGCAAGTATAGGTGATTCAGCAAATCTGGACATCGGACAA
This sequence comes from Lachnospiraceae bacterium, assembly GCA_018053995.1. Taxonomy (GTDB): domain Bacteria; phylum Bacillota; class Clostridia; order Lachnospirales; family Lachnospiraceae; genus JAGPKJ01. The sequence goes on from JAGPKJ010000032.1 coordinate 2,002, forward strand.
CAGAATAATACAGGAGAAGACAGCGAGATATTATCGTTGAAGAACCAGATCGTTGACATTAAACAGCAGATTCAGAAGGTAAATACGAACAAGAATCTCAGCGATGACGAGAAGACTCAAAAGAAGAAAGAATTAAACGATGAGATAGCAAATGTTAATCTCGAGATAGTTCAGCGAAGACAGGCAATACAAGAGGAAAAACAGGCAGAAAAACAAGCCGAGGAAGAACTTAAGCAGGCCGAAGAAGATATACAGCGTGAACAGAAACAGATAGAATCGCAGCAGAAAAATGATGGAACAGACACAAGTCAGGACGGCGATACGGTAAACATTACGCAGCAGGCAATGGCACGTGTGATGAACAAGTCGATAATCGAGGCATCATCGTCTATGGATCAGGCTAATCAGCTCAATACGATAAGAGTTGGATTTAATGACAGCGCAGCAGTCGCGGAGAGCGAGGCAAAAACGGCATCGTCGATGGGTGATTCGGGCGTAGCTGAACTTAAGGGGAACACTGCATCGGGGCTTGCCGAAGCTGCAATGAACATCGGCAGCGAGATGGGCAAGAAGATGAAGGATTCCCGCGATACGCTTAATGCCGGATCTGAAGCCGTATCATCTTCGCAGGACGACGACGACACAGATAAGACTGACAAGACCGACAAGACTGACAAGACCG
>JAGPKJ010000032.1:2783-20763 GCA_018053995.1 Lachnospiraceae bacterium
AAGACTGACAAGACCGACAAGACTGACAAGACCGGCAAGTCTGATAAAGGGAACACAGATGCCGTCTATAATGTTAATGAAAACGGCATAGGCAACGGTTCAACAGTAACTGCAGCAGATGATCAGTCTTCTGTGGACGGATCACTTACAGATGTCCAGAAAATGCTTGTTCGCGACAGGATGACGCCTAAAAGATCAGCAGATCATGACAGCCTGATAGATGAATATCTGTGATATATAGTGCAATGTTCAGACTTCATATTTTCTTAAGAAAAGGTTCAAATTGATATCACATTTCCAGAGTATTATCATAGACTGGAAATGAGGAGAATATATGAGCAGAAGAAATGATGACAACAGAGAACATCAAGACGGCAGCATGGGATACGAACGAGACAACAACAGAGAATATGAGGATGGCAACGTAGGATACGAGCGAGATGGCGGCAGGCGTAGGCAGTGTGCAGACAAGCGGAATAATGATAAACGCAGAAAGAGACATACCTCTCCTGTGGGCGCGTTTATTTTCACGTTTATGCTTGTCATACTTGCTTTCTTACTCTTCCTTGTGATATCCGGTAAGGGAACGCTTGGCAAGAATGTAAGACATAAGACGACAGAGGCGGTCATTGAGAAAGCGATAGGCGCAGCAGCCGGTACAGATATCAGTATCGAGGAAGAAAAATCCAAGATGACGGCGGAAGATGCCCAGAAAGTCGATGATATGATCGACAAGTATGGGACAAATGAAAATGTGTCAAAAGCGGTTCAGGCATATCGCGATGGAGGCAGCACTTCAGCGGTAGAAGAAGAGTTGAAAGATCAGATCGATCCGGAGGATATAGAGACCGCAAAAGAACTATATGAAAAATATAATACGCAGTGATCATGTTTATAGACAGAATTGCGAAATCAAAATGTGGTGTCCACATTTCGCGGGAAACAGATCAATTCGTAGCATCATAACACAATTGCTGTTTTTGACACCCGAATCATATAAGTATCGGTAAGCAGAATATAAACTAGTACAGAGAATAGGATAGTATCAATGGGATATATCGGTGAAATATCATCGGAAGAAAAATCTGGCGGGGATATCGTAGTAGAAGGTATCCCTGTTTTTATTGTACGCAAAAAAATGAAGAACATGTATATCCGTATCGATCAAAATGACGGACATGTGAAAGTCAGTGCTCCGCGCAGGGTATCAGACCGAGAGATAGGGTCGTTTGTCCAAGACCACATGGACTGGATACAAAAGACAAAAAATAAACTTGGAAATACAACAAAGGTACATGAATTTGTTACAGGAGAGACATGCTACCTGTGGGGAGAACCATATGTACTTGAAGTGAATGAATCATCGTATCTGGGACGTAACATAAGCATTGACAGTCTAAATAAAAAAATGATAATGCTTACGGAAAATGACAGCACTGTCACATCGCGAGCTGCGATTCTGGATAATTTTTATAAGAGTGAAATGAAACGTATGGTTCCTGATGTACTTGAAAGGTGCGCTGAAGTTGTTGATAAATATCCCGGGGAGATACGATTCAGGGATATGAAGACAAGATGGGGAACATGCAATGTACGTGAAAGAAGAATCTGGCTGAATATCCAGCTTGCGGCGCATCCGCGGGAATGTCTTGATTATGTGATGACGCATGAACTTACACATCTCTATGTAGCGAATCATGGACCGGAGTTCAAAGCATATATGGATAGATTCTATCCGGATTGGAAACGCGTCAAGAAGGAACTCAATTCCATGCCGCCGTTATAGAAATCTGATTTTTTATTTGGCTTTATGATGTACCGGTTTATCTTGCACGATTAACACACCATATTCCGACGCATACGAGCGGTAGCGCGGCAATGATCTGCCAGTGCATGATCATATCCGTTTCATTAAGGAACAGTGCAGAGAGGAGTACACCAAATACGGGATTTGTGAATCCAAATACGGCGACGCGGGAGACCGGATGGTATTTAAGGAGAAGTCCCCAGAGAGAGTACGCCGCTGATGATATAAATGCAAGGTAGATCATAAGCGGTATGCAGGAAGGTGCCGTGAATGCGACATGTCCGCCGAAGCAGGCTCCTATGATGATCATTATCAATCCACCGGCAATGAACTGGTAACCGGACAGCATTACCGGATCTTCGTCACGAGAGTATTTTTTCATAAGAACAGTCGAAAAGGCATATGATACAGTTGAGATAAGGATGAAGCCTTCGCCGGTCAGAGTGAATGAAGAAACGGCTGCGATTCCAGTTGTGCCTGCTGTCTGCACAACTGCCTGATTCCCGGAAGCTGATCCGGCGAGATTAACGAGAACTACACCAACAAAGCCGATAATACATCCAAGTATCTTATTTGCCGTAACTTTTTCCATGCGAAATAAAAGACCTGAGATGATCACAGCCATGAATACGCTGGATGCTTCTATGATCGAAGACTTGACGCCACTCGTGTGGGCGAGACCGATATTGAAGAATACATATTGCAGTACCGTCTGAAACAGGCAGAGCTTCAGGATCTTCGGCACTGCTTTTTTATTTGGGAATAAGAGACGTTTTTCTATTATACTACCGAAGATCACCACAAGAAATCCTGCAAGCGTGAAGCGTATTCCGCCAAATAGAATCTGCGATGATGGACTGCTTGACGGAATATCAAAGAGACGGTATCCGATCTTGACTGCGGGGAAAGCACTTCCCCAGAGAAAGTTGCAGAATATCGCCGTTATTGCCATTCCGGCTGATGTCATTAGAAACCTGGTATTGCTGCCTGAGTTGCACTTATCATTATTCATGAGGTGATGTGATATCCTTTTCCATTAGATTAGAAATGTAATACGCCGAGGTCTGTGAGCAGGATCTTAAGTCCCATTAGTATAAGTACGATTCCGCCGATCATCTCTGAGACAGAACGATATTTTGAACCGAATACACTGCCGATCCGGACTCCGATAGCTGAAAGTACAAAAGTTGTGATACCGATTATCAGTATGGCAGGAATGATGGCAACATTAAGGAACGCAAACGTGACTCCGACTGCGAGAGCATCAATACTTGTGGCAATCGCAAGAGGGAGCATTGATCTAAAAGTGAAAGAATCGGTCAGCTTTTCAGCAGCCCCACGAGATTCGCGTATCATATTGATACCGATCACTGCGAGCAGGATAAATGCGATCCAGTGGTCTATGTCAGCGACAAAAGATGCAAATGTCTGTCCAAGCAGAAAGCCTGCAAGCGGCATGAGAGCCTGAAAGCCCCCAAAGTATGCGCCGCATATGAGCATATGCTTCTTCTTTAGTTCTTTTACCGAAAGTCCTTTGCATATAGATACAGCAAACGCGTCCATTGAAAGGCTTATACCTATCAGAAACAGTTCAAGAAAATTCATTAAGTATCTCCGTTTTTTTTCGCAAGATGAAATATTGACGATATTAAATCATTGTCAGAATCTTACCGGCATACGTGAAGATCTTACATCTTCTTCGCCGATAGGGTATCCACGCTCAGCAAGGAGCGTCGCAATGCCATCTCTTGCATCATCAAAATGGACTAGAGCACCTACAGTTATTGATTTTGCAATCTCTTTAACAGGTATGGTCATATCGATATATGGAATTATAAGACCTTTCTTTTCGGTATAATCTATCCTGATCTTTGGACTGCGTGCGAGATGGCGAGGAAGGTACAGCACAAAACGTACCTCGTGTTCGTGCTTAAAGCAGCTATGCTTGTACATAAGCTGTGCGCGCATCATATAGTGTGAAAGTATCTTACGTACAGTGTCTATATTATCTGAATATCGTGCAAGTTCCTGAATCCACCGGTAAAAGATATTGTCATCGTCATTGTCTACATCTACATAATCTATCTTGCATATTCCCCAGTTATAGCTGTTTAGACCGTCTATGCGATAGAGACCATTCCTGAGAACACCTGTCATTTCGATATTATAACCGGCTCCGGATTCATCTTTTATATAATAGTTCCACATTGGGAGAGAATCCTGAAGTGTTGAGAAACAGCAGATATAAGCATCATATTCATCAGATACGACCTTGCCGAGCGAACCATTCCCGGAATTGTCAGGAACGTAGAAGTGCTTCTCGGTAGAAATGTCAAGATTACTTATAGCTATGAAAAATTCACGGGTTATCTTATTTTCCCGAAGAAGTTTTTCACATGCGATGCGGTACATATCGGTTATGACTTTGCCTTCGCTTGTATCATTTACAAATCCATATTTTGTGAAACGAAGAACAATACCCTCAGGGCGCAGGATCTTTCTGAGCGCACTGGCAGAGGTGTAGTGATAGAGCATCGTACTGTCGAGCTCAGCACTATTCTGGTCACTTAATTTTCCCATTTCCTGAGATATATCGTTAAGACTATTTAATGTTGGCATTTACGTCTCCCATCTGACTGAGTTTCGAAATCTAAAATAGTGTTATCACATTTGAGACAAAGGTGATCCTATAAGGATACTTTTAAATTGTATTTTATCACAACGTCCGTGTATGTGACAGAATATACATCGTTTTGCTGGACTATAAATAGTATAAATGATAAAATAATAAGGTATTATAAAAGGGGATCATATGGAAAAGAAGGACACTACAAACAGAATAAATGACGTTCTGTTTATCGCGGTAATAATCCTGATGACAGTGGTTCTTACTTTCTTGGGAGTAATATACGGCGTGGGAACGCAGAATGCCTATACTGAACCCAAGAGTGTATCATTGTGGCGCAACAGCAACGGTACTGAGCTTAATGGCAGCAAGGTGACGATTAAGGCAGGAGAGACCGTGACGTTGACATGCATGCTTCCGGAAAAGATCTCCGACAGTGAGAATCTGTTTATATGGAACAGACTGCTCATGGTGGACGCTGATGTTGATGGCAGTAATATCTTTGTGACTGACAGAAAATATGGCAGCATCAAGGAATATGATATCTGGGATTCGTGGCAGGAGATAGATCTGCTGCCGGAATATTCGGGAAAAGAGCTTACGCTTCATCTGACAAGCATCGGACGTACACAGAACTTTAAATGTTCCAACGTATATATAGGCAGGCTGAATGATATTAGCCTTATGGCAGCAAGAATCAGTATTCCAGGGGTGATAGAGGGTGTTATCGCCCTTATTGCGGCTGTACTTTTATTTGCATATGGTATTATTCTTAAACACTATTGTGTCACAGAATATAGAGACTCCATATTCGATCTGGCATTGATGTCATTTTGCGTATTTATATGGATAGCATCGAATTCACCGATGATGTCTATGATCTTTGCACATGGATCATTCAGACTGCTTATATCGGTATTCACGTTGTTTCTTAGTGTTATTCCGTGTCTACGCTTTTATTCTAATGTACTTCCAACAAAACAGAAACATCTTAGAATCACACTGATAATCTATAGCGGATTGATTTTGGCGCTTATTTTGGCGCTGATGTTTGCCGGCATCAGACTAAATAAAATGTTTGTCACCTTCATCTTTATAACATCACTGGTTCATATTGATATTGCGTATTGCTGTGTAAGCGAGAATCATGTCAAAAAAGACAATCAGAACGGATTCTTTTTATTGTCAGATGCTGTCCTTATGGTTGGATTAATTGTGAATGCTGCTCTATATTTCACGGAGAATAATGAAGATTCAGGTGTACCCTTCAGGATAGCTTATATACTTACACTGATCTGCCTGGGACTTACGCTTGTAAGAAAGAGCATGGCGAAGTTTGCTGCCGTGCGTACAGCAGCAAAGTATAGAGAGATGGCATATGTCGATAAAGTCACGGGTGGAGAGACGAGACTTCGGTTCGCAGAAAACCTTAAGAGTAGACGGCGTGACTGTGAGACGTGGTTTATAAACATAGATCTCCTTAATTTTAAGCTTGTCAATCAGTCATATGGCTGGGATATGGGCAATAGGATGCTCACGAACATGTACGCGGAGATCAGCAGACTATTAGATGAAGGGGAACATGTCTGCAATCTTGGCAATGCTTCATTTGGATGCCTGTTATATCCGGAGAATCAGGATGATCTGAAGAAGAGGATAGGCGCAATAACACAAGGGATGAAGAAATGTGCGCGGAGTATTGACAGGAATCTTTTGGTAAAGATAGGATTTTATGTATGTATGATAACGGAAGATGAAGAAAGTCTCGATGAGCTTCTGGATCGTACGATCATGGCAAATAGAAATCAGTACGCAGAATATATCTCAGATCTCAACTGTTATGTGTACAATGAGAAGTGCAGACAGGAACTCTTATTTGACAAAGATCTGGAAAATTTGCTTGGAAGCGCTATAGCAGATAATGAGTTTCTGGTCTATTATCAGCCAAAGATTGAGCTTGCAACCGGTAAAATGGCAGGAGCGGAAGCTCTTGTCAGGTGGAATAGTGCGAAATACGGGATGCTGATGCCAGGCAGATTCATACCGCTTTTTGAGCAGAATGGTCTGATAGCTGACGTAGATCTTAATGTTTTGAAGCAAGTGTGTGAAAACATATCACATTGGTTGTCAGTCGGAATCGAACCGCCGAAGGTGTCGGTCAATATCTCAAAGGCGGTAGTATACCGCGATGATATCATGAACCGGTATAAAGATATCATCACATCATCTGGAATACCTACAAAATATCTTGAATTTGAGCTTACTGAGGGTCTGGCGTACAGCGATTATAACAGGATACAGAAGCTGATAGATAGAATCCATGCAGAAGGAGCAACATGCTCGATGGATGATTTCGGAAAGCTTTATTCGAATCTGAACGCGCTTGATACACTCAATTTTGATGTAGTAAAGATGGATAAGAGTTTCTTTGATAATGGATTTCCTGTTGAACAGAAGAAGTATAAAATGGTCGAAGGAACACTGAAACTTTTAAAAGGATTAAAACTTGAAGTAGTAGCGGAGGGGATAGAGGCTTTTGATCAGGTCGCTGAACTTAAGAAACTGGGCTGCGATATCATCCAGGGATTTTATTATGCTAAGCCTTTACCAATACGCGAATTTGAGATGTTTATGCGTGCAAGCGATAATAAGAGGAGTTTTGAGGGCACGTATAAGGCAATAAAGAAAATGATATGAGAAAGATATGAAAGAAGATGGGATCCTCTCTTTAGAGCAGGATCCCGTTTTTGATGCATAGCGCCTGGGCAGATTCAACAGAATCAATTCCGGAAGAGTTCTTTATAGGCGCAAATTCTCGCTCTCTTACGACTTCATATGGCAGACAATCAGGAAGCTCATGTATCATATCAAGGACAAGAGTTTCAAATTTGTAACCATTTGGTTTGTCTGGCTGTATCAGATCACCTTTCTCATCAATATGAGTTATCTTTTTTTCTACAACGTGGAGCGGCAGCTTTTCAGACATCACTTTTTCCACGGCTGAAACCTTAAACAGATAGTTGAGGATGACTCCAAAGTTATAAGCAGGATTGCCATTCTCGTCGCGGGCGTTCATAAGTTCATCAGTCAGTTCATAATATTCGATTATGGAAGGCCGATCATCATCAAGGCACATAACTCCGACATGCTCGTCGGGTGCGTTTTTACGAACCACCTTTGAACCGCAACAGCATCCACTGTCAATAACGGCACCTATAAAATATGGATCAGCAATGCGCTGAAGAACGTTATCAACTGCAAATACATTTATCCATTCGATACCTTCTTTATGAACGGTATCAAGTATACCGGCATTTGCCATTGATGTGAGCCAGCCGCCGTTACCGTTTGGCGATACTGCGACAGCGGATTTTGATGCCATATAGACATGCCCATCATAGTCACATGCCGGAGCTGTATCCTGAACAAAAAAATCTACATAATCCGCATCATATCCAAAGTAATCGTGGCATTTGAAAAATGAGACTGTTTCATTATGATTTCCTTCGCTTGTCATAATGAAGAGATGAATCCATGTATTTGCCTTACCGACTACGTTCAGTAGATTTTCTATGATACGCTGAAAGATATAGACATCATTATGAATTCCAATGTTATATGCGCCCTTGGGACCATCAAAACCAAGACGAGTGCCCATACCGCCGGCAAGGAGCACGGCACCGACTTTTCCGCTCTGTATAGCATCAATGCCGATATTGTTGAACTTCTCGTGTTTGACAGCTATCTCAGGTATCTGCATAGCTGACAGAGGAGATACTTTACCACGCGGCTGTACGGAGTGTGCACTCTTGCACAGATCAAGCATAGAGAGATCCAAGGCACTGATCTGAGTGAGAAGCTTATTTTTTTCAATATCCGATAATTCATCATAGTGATCAAGGACATGCAGTTGATCATAACTTTTAAGTTTTTCGAATGCTTTTTCGTATGTCATATTTCCTCGATTCCGCAATAAATGCAGCATCATAGCATAAATAATACTTCTGACACTGTATCTTATCTCTATATGTGTATTGATACAATGAACCTGAATATCATAAGCCAAGATATGATACGATATTTTGGTATTCATCAGTATCTGAACATGTGATCTGCAGTGACGAGCGCGCTGCAGCGCGTGATATATCAGCCTGCTTAAGGTATCTGTAGTATGATGATACGACGGACGAAAGATCACATTTGTTTATATTATATAGTTTATTTCTATACTCCGCAACGACACCGGAGGTAAGTGCGTTAAGTTTTCGAAAAACAGGGATAAGATTTTCGGAATCAGAGACGGTGCTTAACATATGAATATCATTTTCGTCCTCTAGTCCGCAAGCAGCCGTTATCTGCATGAGGAGCCGCAGATTTCCGTTTATATCGGATGCATCCATCAGGATATCCGGCCTTTTAAGCCGTGCGTTTACAAGACATTCACGGGCAGCTTCGATATCATTGCGATTCAGGTGACTTATCATTTCAGAACATACTGATATTGTCTCAGTTTTTTCACCGATGACAGCCACGTTACATTCGTGTACAGCTAAAGCATTGTGTTTCACCCATACGTAAAGGAGAAATTCAGACAGAAAGCCATACAGTCTTCTTGCATATCCGTCATATCCGGTCATATCAACGTGTTTTTCAGTCTCAAATAGTATATTAAAAAGCCATTCGCAGTAATCGTTGAACAGACAGCGCCTGGAGATCATCATATTTCCAAAATATGTGAGATTTTGATTCACTAAGCGGTCATAATCGTTATAATATTGGGGATATATGCGTTTAAGAGCATTACCGGCAAGATCAAGATCCGCAGTATTATGACGACCGCCAAATCCTTTTCGATATGAGCAGTCTAATGTGACAGGACGGGTTGTGATTATATCGTGTTTTCCAAGGTCAGAGGAAATAGAAGAACTGTTCCACATATGAAGATCGTCATCAAGGAGACAGCGTCTGTAATGGCATATGCCAACAGCATCATCCGGCTTGAGCGGACTGTTTTTGTATACCCAGTATACGCCGGTAAGTTCACAGTATTCAGTATTACGTTCTGAAATATTCTTACCAGTATTATCACCGTCATATCCAAGCGATGGGTGTAGTGCACGTCCAACCTGTAAGGGATGATAGATTGGATCGTCAGGCGGATCGAAATGGCAGTGAGTCATCATGTATATGATACTGTCCATTATTTCTTCCTTCTGAGTTGATTCATGAGGCTTTCACTGTCACCTCGCAGAATCTTGTCTTTGTCTGATACTCCTGGTTCGACAAGCCTTCCGAATCTGTCATAGCTGGTAAGGAGCGAACTGTTTCTTGCAAGCCTATGTCCATTGTAGTCGTTTAAGTATGATTTTATAGAATCAAGATCGTCAGTCTTTGGGAGGTCGATGACATCTTCTGTTTCCGATAACACATTTTCATTTGCAGGCATAATGTCTGTCGAATCTGTGTCCGACAGATCATCCGATGACAGAGCGGCAGCTTTATCGTCCGAATCTGTGATATCGGAGCTTTTGCCAGAGCCATTCCACAGTGAAGCAAAGAAATTTTTAAAAACAGTGATGAGTTGGTTTATGGTATCTTTGACAGACGATACGAAAGAAGATGTTGAAGAAGAGGAAGTATCGGCAGAAGTATCAGCAGACAGAGATAGATCTTCGTCTGCCTGTTTTACATCTGATGTTTCTTTTTCTACAGTTCTTGCATCTTTTTGAGATGCTATCTTTTTCTCTGAACCGCTGAGATCAAGGACGACTCCGTTTCGGTCATCATCTGAGACGTTGTTCGCAATATCAGCATAATCAGATCCTCTGTTATCGGAGTCCTGATCATTTTTTCCGGTTAGATTGACTGAATCATAGATATGATATCCGGAACCACCGCTTACACGATTTACCATGTCTGATCCTCCTCGATGACCTGAATCTCAAGATAATCAAAAGGGATTTCTTCAATATAGCTGTCTTGATGGAATCGTGTTTTGGAATGCATTTTGAATTCACGAGTGCATGAATCGAGCCATATAGGGTGCTCAAGATCGAATTCACGGCATACATCATCGACAGCGTGGAATATCTTATGTGTACGGGTATCATTGCCGCCATCTTCTATGACAGTATCACGTATCAGATGATTTTCTTTTATTTCTTTTGCCCAGAGACGGAACACGGCATGACTCCTTTTCTCGAAAATTACATATATTCTTCTTTGCAAGAATTATATCTTATACGCGCGAAGGGTGCAATAATAAACGCGGATGAAGACGGTTAAAACCATTGAGAACAGCGGGAAAATAAGATATAATGGTTAAGGTGTCAGGAAGGGGATATTATAAATGGAGATTCGGACAAAAGAGATCGACAGTGACATTACCAGCTGGGAAGAAGTGCTGCTTGTTTATAATTCAGCGCTTAAACAGATATCAACAAAGATCGAGATCCTTAATGATGAATTTCAGCAGGTACACAGGTATAATCCAATTGAACATATAAAGTTCAGAATCAAGACACCTGAAAGTATAGTCAAGAAACTCAAGCGTAATGGATATGAATCCACGATCTCAAATATGGTAAAGTATGTAAATGATATCGCTGGCATTCGCGTAATATGTTCATTTACTTCAGATATATATAAGATCGCTGAGATGATAAGCAGTCAGAGTGATATAAGGGTGATATCGGTAAAGGATTACCTTGTAAGCCCGAAGCCAAGCGGATATACAAGTTATCATATGCTTGTTACAGTGCCGGTCTATCTTTCAGACAGGATTGTAGACACTAAAGTAGAGATACAGATTCGTACGGTAGCGATGGATTTTTGGGCAAGCCTTGAACACAAGATACATTACAAGTTTGAGGGAAATGCACCGGAACATATCAAGGATGAACTTGTGGAGTGCGCACATCTTGTCTCAGATCTTGATACGAGGATGAGACTTCTTAACGAGGAAGTTCAGTCAATAAATCAGGAAAAGGAAGATGAGTGAATCTGATTACCCTATAAAATGAGGAGTGCCCAGGTACCTTTCGGCACCCGGGCAATTATGAAAAAATTATCTTTTTGTTGTTTTTAGGTTTACTGCAATTGCTTTTGTTTATGGTTAAAGTATAGGTGAAAATTATGAACAGATTATGAACGGCTTGTAACAATATGGTGAATATTTACATAGAGGATGATGACAGACATGGATTATTGTACAATATACACAATGATTGCTTTGAATATCACAATATGATCTTTAGTAAATCTTGGGAGCAGCGAAGGGAGAAATGATGGACGGATTTAAAGATACAATGACGAAGGAACTTGACGCGCAGTCGGTAATAGATGCAAATTCAGCAGCGGAAGCGAAGGAAATGGATGAACTTAAGCAGAAGGCTGCAGCCAGCGAAGAATATGTCAGAAAGTCTGATGACAAGATAGGTGAACTTGGGAAAAATCTTGGAGACAGAATATCACAGGTATCGCAGGATACACATAAAGACTGTATCAGAGTTTATAGGAATGTTCAGGCTTCTATGATAGAGGAACTGGATAAGAGAACCGGCACGCTTACGGAAAAGATCGATGAACTTCAGAAATCTCAGGGACAACTGATCTCTCAGCTTAAGGAAGCCGAGCAGCAGAGAAAATTGTCACAAGAAGCATGTGATGAATCGAAGGAGAAAAAAATGGACAGATCAGGTAAAAATGGTGTCATGATATTTCTTCAGGTTCTTACGCTCATAATGGCAACAGCGGCCGCTGCAGTCAGCATTATTTCATATATGGGGATAACATTCTGATGGAAAAAGTATCATTTAAGCCAGGCAATATGCTATATCCGCTTCCTGCGGTAATGATCAGCACTACGGATAATAACGGAAAGATGAACATAATGACAGCTTCTTGGGCAGGGACTATCTGTTCGGATCCTGCAATGGTGTCGATATCTGTCAGAAAAGAAAGATATTCGTATCATATGATACGTGAGACCGGGGAATTTGTAATAAATCTTACGACAGAGAAGCTTGTGAAAGCGGCAGATTATTGCGGCGTAAGAAGTGGACGTGATGTTGATAAATGGAAAGAGATGAACCTGACACCGATGAAGGCGGATGTTGTAAATGCACCGCTTATCGCTGAAAGCCCGGTGAATATAGAATGCAGGGTCAAGGAAATACATGAACTTGGAACACATGACATGTTTATTGCCGATGTAGTGGCAGTACATGGCGACAATTCACTGATGGATGAGAAGAATGTTTTTCATTTGAATGATGCGGGTCTTATCGTATACTCACACGGAACATATTTTTCGCTGGGAGAATCTGTAGGGACATTTGGGTTCAGCGTGCAGAAAAAAAAGACTTGACGTAGGCACCACGTATTATTATTATGAAAATGTGAAACGCGAAAGCGTTCACTGACAACACTATATTGCATCAGTTGTTACGAAGACGTAGCAGACGGTTTATCCGTTGCCGCGCCTTTTTTTATTTCCGCAGAAGACAGAGCATGGTCGGCATGTAAATGGAGGAGAACGAAAATGGGACAGATCGAAATGAATATCGCATCAAATCTAAAAAAGATCAGAAAATCGCGGAATATGAGTCTGGACATGATGGCCGAGGAGACAGGCGTAAGCAAGAGCATGCTTGGACAGATCGAAAGAGGTGAATCAAATCCTACAGTTTCGACGATAGGCAAGATCGTTGAGGGAATCAAAATCGCATTTGATGATCTTCTGTATATCCCGGAAGAACCCGCAACACTCATACGCGATGAAGAAGTCCCCGCGTGCAGAAGTCATGAGGGTGAGTACAAGATCAGGATACTTATGCCTTTCAATAAAAATACTAATCTCGAGGTGTACGAATTTGTCATAGATCCCGGGATCAGATGCACCGAAACCATGGGTACGGGATTTTCATATGCATATGCCGCGGTCGCTGAGGGAACACTTATCCTCCATATAGATGGGAGAAATTATCAGGTCGTGAGTGGAGAAAATATAAGATTCAGCGCTGAGAGTCAGTACTGTTTTACAAACCATGGACGCGGAAGGCTTGTATTCCAAGTCACATATTCAGGTAAAAGATGATCCGAAGAAAGCGAAGCAATGCGTGGCCTCACAGCACAACTTCTATTTTTGATATCCACATCATATGATAAAGCGAAGCAATTCTTGTGATAGCAAGCTTTACTTTTGGACGTACAGTTGCTAGAATCTAAATGTTACATTACTGTTACGAAATTATCCTAAAGGTTGATCATATAATGGAAAATAAGAAAGAACCCGGCAGACGGGTAATCGCGGCATTTTATGACTCATGTTTTCTTGTTATTATTCTTGTTGTTCTTTTTTTTCCGTCGTTCGGCGGGATCGGTCATTCAGAAGAAAACTATTTTCATGTAATACTCAACGGAAGTGATGTAGGCATAGTATCAAGCAGGGAAGAGGCTGAAAAGTGCCTTATCGCTGCCAGACGTGTCATTAACAGAGATTCTGATCACATGATCCTTGTGAAATCAGATATGGTACTTCATGGGCGTACCGTCTTTTTTGGGAGGACTGACACAGAATCATATATCATTTCCAATATGACAGATGCTCTTAAAAAGGGAATCAAAGATACACAGACCGAAGCTTATACAGTCAAGATCAAGCAGTACACAGTCAATCTTGCGAACTCTGATGATGTCACCAAGCTGCTTAAGGACGTTCTTGGAAAATATGATTCGAAGAGCGAATATGCACCGGAACTTATAAATGATCCAACAAGACAGTTGTCGGCACTGACGGCACAGGTGACTTCAAAGAAGGATATCGAGAAGAAGACAGACGAGGAGCAGAACTCGTATTTTGGAGATGTTGGCGTTTTTGCTGCGCTTGATAAAATGTTTGAAGATACATCAGCAGCGAAAGAAAAAGACTTCGCGGATTATGATCTGGGTCTTATGTCTATTGATTTTGCAGATAAGGTTGAGGTTATTCAGACTTATATCCCTTCAAATGAGATATCTTCGTTAAACGCGGCAATTGATGATGTTACAAAAGATAAAGAGAAAAAGCAGATATATGAAGTGAAATCAGGAGACACACTTTCTCAGATAGCAGAATCTTTTGGTCTCAGTATGGATGATCTTCTTGCGATGAACTCCGGCCTTGACGGAGCGGGAGCGATGATAAGGGAAGGCGATGAACTGACTGTGACTGTGCCTGAGCCGGAATTATCAGTGACGAGACAGGAACAAGTATTTGTTGAGGAAGATTACGAAGCGGATATCATATATAAAGATAATGACAGCTGGTTTACAAATCAGAGCGAAGTGATACAGCAGCCATCAGCAGGACATAGAAAAGCGATCGCGCTTATCACGTACACGGATGATAAAGAAGTATTAAAGGAAATAGAGAAGCAGGAAATCACAATGGAAGCGGTTCCGAAGATAATCGAGAGAGGAACAAAAGTGCCACCGACATATATCAAGCCGATATCGGGTGGAAGACTTACTTCCGGATTTGGACGTAGAAAACAACCGAAGAAGGGAGCAAGTACCTACCATAAGGGAATCGATTGGGCTACACCGGTAGGAACAGCGGTAATGGCATCTTCAGCTGGCACGGTAGTGCGTGCAGGATGGGGCAGCGGCTATGGAAAGGTTGTCTACATTCAGCATTCTGATGGACGTATGACGAGATACGGACACCTCAGTAAGATAATAGTAAAGGTTGGAGATCATGTAGATCAGGGACAGAAGATCGCTCTTAGCGGAAATACAGGTGTAAGTACGGGCGCACATCTTCATTTTGAAATACTTATAGGTGGAGTACAGGTAAACCCCCTTAAATATCTAAATTGACAAAGCAGGATATTTCCGATACAATTCGTTTGATATATATGAAATTATCAAATGAGGAGCAAGATGGAACAGTATATTATAAAAGGACATACGCCGTTAAATGGCAGTGTTTCGATCGGTGGAGCTAAAAATGCTGCACTTGCTATACTGGCAGCGGCAGTCATGACGGATGAAGATGTACATATAGACAATATGCCGGATGTGAATGATACAAGGGTGCTGCTTCAGGCTATGGAGAGCGTCGGCGTTCATATAAAGCATATTGACAGACATTCAGTCATTATCAATGCATCCGAGATAACAAGTCTTACTATAGAAAATGATTATATAAAGAAGATCCGTGCGTCGTATTATATGCTTGGAGCTTTGCTTGGAAAATATCATAAGGCACAAGTCGCACTTCCGGGTGGCTGCAACATTGGTCTGCGTCCTATAGATCAGCATATTAAAGGATTTGAAGCACTTGGGGCAACGGTAACTCTTGAGCATGGTCTTATAAGCGCGCAGGCAGAGAATCTGATCGGAGCACATATATATTTTGATGTCGTTACAGTTGGAGCGACGATCAATGTAATGATGGCATCAGTCCTGGCTGAGGGGAAAACCATAATTGAAAATGCTGCAAAGGAGCCGCATGTTGTTGATCTTGCAAACTTCCTGAACAGTATGGGTGCAAATATAAAGGGAGCCGGAACAGACGTGATCAGGATTCATGGAGTACCCAAACTTCATGGCACGGAATATATGATAATACCGGATCAGATAGAAGCGGGAACGTTTATGTTTGCTGCTGCAGCAACAGGCGGCGATGTTATAGTGAAAAATGTGATCCCAAAGCATCTTGAGTCAATAACTGCTAAGCTTCGAGAGATAGGATGTCAGGTCTCAGAGTCAGATGACGCCGTAAGAGTGAGACGTGATGGGCCGCTTACGCATACACACGTAAAGACACTTCCATATCCGGGATTCCCAACAGATATGCAGCCTCAGATAACGATAACACTCGGACTCGCTGAAGGTACGAGTATTGTGACTGAAAGCATATTTGAAAACAGATTCAAGTATGTAGCAGAGCTCGCAAAGATGGGAAGTAACATAAAAGTTGAAGGTGAAACAGCGATCATAGAAGGTGTAAGCGGATATACAGGGGCTGATATATCGGCTCCGGATCTTCGCGCAGGTGCTGCACTTGTAATAGCAGGGATGGCAGCAGAAGGCGTGACGACGATAGATGATATAAATTATATTGAACGTGGATATGAAGATTTTGATGTAAAGCTCAGGAGCCTTGGCGGGATAATCGAGAAGGCTGAGTCCGAAAGAGACTTGCAGAAGTTCAAGCTAAAAGTAGGATGATGTCACGAAGTGCACTATGCGGCTTTTATATGATCGCTTCGATCTTGAGATCCGTGCGTTGAGAAAGATCTATGAAATGACCATCTTCTGTTTTAAGAGTTGGCTGTGACAGATGGTCTTTATTAATGAAAACGATCTTAGCGACAGTGCCGTCGCTAAGTCTTGCGGTGTTAAGAAGGTAAGTATTCACGATATTCTGAAGAAATGTCATAATGCAATGGGGATCGTATTTCGCGAGTCCCTCATTTTCAAAAAGTTCTATAACAGTAAATGGACAGAGTGGACCACGGTAAAGTCGTGCAGAAGTTGTTGCGTCATAGACATCTGCGATAGCGACGATCTTGGCATATTTGTCGATCTGATCACGGCGAAGCCCAAGGGGATATCCTGATCCGTCACATCTTTCATGATGCATGAGAGCAGCATTGCAGATATGTTCGTCAATGCCACGGGCACGAAGGACATTGTATCCTGATACAGGGTGTTCTTTGATCTGTGCATATTCCTTGTCAGTAAGCTTGGCAGGTTTCTTGATTATACTTTCTGGAACGAGCATCTTGCCGATGTCGTGAAGAAGTCCGCACAAAGTTGCTAGTTTAGTTTCACTGTCACTCATGTGGAGCCATTTTGAGAAAATAAAACATATAAGTGAAACATTTATCGAGTGAACATAAGTTACATCGTCGTATGAGCGCATATTACTGAGCATGCTGAAAATTGGAAATGCTCCGTCCTGCTGAAGCGATATCAGATGAAGGACACCGGATAGCAGTCCGTCTGTGTCTATAGGAGCATTTTTTTTGACGATATCATTAAGAGATCTGTTAAGATCATTAGCTTCTTTTTCAAATTCAGTTTTGAACTGTTTGAATTCGGGGCTTTGCTGAACACGCTGGTTAAATGTCTCTTCGTGAGACTGAGTATAATTTGGACTTGACGAAGCACCCTGGGCTGATTCGTCTTCGACCATTATACTGAGGATAGAATAGAAACTGAGCTTTGTTATCGTACTGTCAGACAGAACGATGCCCTTGGTGAGCACAAGCTGATTTGCATATGTATATACATCTTCGGCGGTAATCATACCGGGTATCAGATCATTAGTACCGATTCTGCGCATACTTTATCCTCGCATAATAATATGATTAATCCACATGATATAGTGATGTGGATGTTTTACCTTAATATTAGTTCACATCGTACTAATTATATCACTTCACATGATGGTAGGCTATCAAAATGACACAATCGCACTTATGTATTTATTGTGGCAACACAAGGGTGCAGATTGCATATCAGTGAATATTGACATCGGATTTACCGGGGTGTAT
>JAGPKJ010000033.1:0-15297 GCA_018053995.1 Lachnospiraceae bacterium
ACCATTAGCATAAACAATACTACTGTCACGATTACCGACAATATTACCATCATCAGTATCGATGTTCTGATAGACGTTTTCTTTCCCTTGATCTCTTCGGCTTCTTCAGTCGGCATTTCTACTTTTTCCGTCGCATTTTCTGCCATATAATTATCTCCTTGTCCTCTATTATATTACTGACAATATTCTGGTCAGCACAGCATCACCCTTTGCCTTCTATTTTCTCATACTATTGTATATTGT
Organism: Lachnospiraceae bacterium; assembly: GCA_018053995.1. Lineage (GTDB taxonomy): Bacteria > Bacillota > Clostridia > Lachnospirales > Lachnospiraceae > JAGPKJ01. The sequence goes on from JAGPKJ010000033.1 coordinate 244, forward strand.
GCAACAATTTGGCGACAATCATTTGCTTTTTTTTGTATTTTTACACAACTGTTTATTTCAAATATCATTTTTTAGATCCGTATTTTTATACCTGCATATTTTTATTCGAAAATCGTGTATAATCTTATAAGATGATGCAAGTGTCCGAAGGAAGCGAAGCAATTCGTAGCATCATTGCCACTTTTGACACCCACAAAAAACGTAAGATTAAGAAAGGAATATCATGAGTAAAAACCCTATCGTAACTATAACAATGGAAAATGGAAGTACTATCACTGCTGAACTCTATCCGGACAAAGCCCCTGAGACTGTAAACAACTTCATCAGCCTCATATCAAAGCATTTCTACGATGGACTTTGCTTTCATCGTGTCATTAACGGATTCATGATTCAGGGCGGAGATCCTGAAGGGTCTGGAATGGGCGGTCCCGGTTATTCTATAAAAGGTGAATTTGTACAGAATGGTGTAGAAAATGATCTTGCCCACACCGCAGGTGTTCTTTCAATGGCACGTTCGATGTCTCCTGATTCAGCAGGCAGCCAGTTCTTTATAATGCACAAAGATGCACCTCATCTCGATGGTGCCTATGCAGCATTCGGAAAAGTCACGGATGGAATGGATACTGTCAACTCTATCGCCGAGTGTGAGACTGACTATAATGATATGCCTCATGATCCTCAGATCATGAAGACCGTAACTGTCGAGACATTTGGAACTACTTATCCGGAGCCCGTCAAGATCTAATGAAAGAATCAAAGACATTTTTCAAAAACAATATGTCTTTTTTCGTGATAACTGCATGCGAAGCCGCATTTCTTATATTTGTGGCGGTATGCAGTTTTCATCATGGATATTCTGTATGTATACCCGCATCTGATCTTATCTCATCACAAAATGACAACGTGACATATAATGGCGATTCGATCTCTGTTGATGGCAGCGATGTCAGTAACGAAAGTACGCTCATTCTTTCATCAGAACGACTGAACCTCCCAAGCGGCGCCTATAAGATAGATATATCATATACCGCATCTGCATCCGCCGATTCCGCCATGTCAGGCAGTTCTGCTATCGGTTCGGTATCACTTTCATCAAAAAACTTTGGAAGCCGGATAAAATGCGGCTACATCCCTTTATACGTAAATGCCACCTCGCAGACACAGGATTTTTGGATTCCATTCGGTGCATCTGTTAACGACCTGAAAACGGATATCTACTATGATCACGTCGGAGCGCTCTGTCTCAACAGCATAACAATAACCGAATATATCTCATACCGCGTCATGCGATTGATTGGATTCATACTTCTATTCATCGCCGCAGATTTCATATACCTTCTTCTCTTTATGAATGGAAAGACATTTCCTCACCGTAAGGTTCTGATATCCATTGCATTTATCACACTTACCGCATCTCTCCCTGTCATGACTGATTTTCTTTACCAGGGACATGATCTTTGGTATCATCTTGAACGTATAACGTCTCTTGCATCCGAACTCGCAGCAGGACACTTCCCTGCACGTATTGAAAGCACGATGCTTAGCGGATATGGTTACCCGTTCTCGCTATTTTACGGCGATATCATGCTTTATCTTCCGGCAGCACTCGTCAATATGCATGTGCCGGTTCAGGTAAGCTACCATCTGTATATTATCATGATCAATCTTATAACCTGCCTTTCATCTTATTTTACATTCAAAGAGATTACCAGCAGCAATGAGACGCTTGCCGTGACGGGTTCTCTTCTTTATACCCTGTGTTCGTATAGACTGATAAATATCTTCGTACGGGCTGCTGTCGGTGAATATACTGCTATGGCTTTTATACCGCTTGTCTTTCTTGGGATGTACCGGATGTATTCTAAAGAAAATGGAAAAGATATAACTGCACATGACTTTCTCCCGCTTGTCTTTGGCTTCAGCTTCATCATTGAAAGCCATGTACTCACGGCAATAATACTGCTACTGTTCATCGCCATTTTTTTCCTTATCTTCATCAGGCGATCGATACGTCCTGAAGTGATATCGGCATGGTGCTGGACTGTCATTCTCACAATAGGTCTTAATATATGGTTTATGCTTCCGTTTATCGATTCTATGCATATGAATATCGTTGCAAATGACCCTGACACAGTCAATCAGATACAACACGAAGGGACATATCCTATTCAACTGCTGTCACTCATTTTCCCAAATATCACAGGAAATACGTCGACCGGAACCAAGGGGGAAATGACACTTTCCATCGGACCTGCATTAGTTATTGGTCTCATCCTCTGCATATTCATGATGTCCCTGATAAAACGAAACGGTAAGCATCACACGCGTCTTTATACGATGTCTCTGTACTGCATTGTCTCTGCACTTGCTGCGCTTTTTCTATCCACATATATCTTCCCATGGGATTCTCTTCGTGCAGTAAATACAAACCTGGCACGTTTCTTCTGTCAGATACAATTCCCTTGGCGTTACCTTTCAGTCGCCTCATTCTTCCTTACGTGCGTCACGCTCTTTGGTCTCATCTTTATTAAAACTGATTCTCCTGATAATTCCGATAAACCCAGATCATACCGCTGTGCACTGTTCGTCATCACAGGTACTGCTGTCATTTACACCTTCACATTTTTCGGTTCATATATATCGATAGCAGATGAGGGCAGCTGCTATTCCGCTTTCGATTCAGGTACCGGGTGCATTATGGGACAGGAATACCTGCTGTCTGAAACAAATACAGAACTCCTTCAGGACACCGACATCATTCTTAACAGTACAGGTCTTGCAGTATCTCCTATATCGCGCGATAACGGCACATTTATATTCTCATGTACAAACAACTCTGACCATACTGTAAGTGTAGATCTTCCGATACTTGCATACGACAACTACACCGCTTCCACAGATAAAACTTCTCTGTTACTTCCCGTCTCAACCGGCGCAAATAATCGTCTGCGCATCACAATTCCTGCTGATTTCAGCGATACAATCGAAGTATATTATGATGAACCTACGCTATGGCGTCTGTCTGAACTGATCTCCCTGATCACTCTTATATCAGTCGTTGTTCATAGTTTGTTAACAAATTATCGTGAAAATGTTAACCGTTAGAACACTCTTCCTTAAAATACGGTATGTATACTTGTCTCATAAGATAAGTAATAAACATAACTCACGACATTCAGTTGAATTAAAAACTTTTTCATAATATATGCCAGGTAAATGCAATTTACCTGGCATCCTCCCTTTTATAGGGGATTTTTTTTGGCCTGAAATCCAGTCCCATACCTTTGACCTGATAAATACTTATTGGAAAATAAAAAATACCGCCAACAGACTGTTGACTCTGTTGACGGTATCTTAATCTACTTTCTTAATTCGCTTAAGTCATAATAGATCTTAGATTCAAGCCTTATTCTCTGATCCAAGTACTGTTGTGATCTTGTGAGCAACGATCTCTTTGACCATAGCACGTCCATCACCAATGTACTGTCTAGGATCAAAATGATCCGGATGATCTACGAAATGCTTACGAATGCCTGCTGTCATGCCAAGACGAAGATCTGAATCGATATTGATCTTGCATACTGCTGACTTAGCAGCTTCACGAAGCTGATCTTCAGGAATACCTACAGCATCCTTCATAGCTCCACCGTTCGCATTGATGATCTTTACATACTCAGGAAGTACTGAAGATGATCCGTGAAGAACGATCGGGAATCCAGGAAGCTGCTTTACGATCTCGTCAAGGATATCAAGACGGATGTGAGGTTCAACGCCGGGCTTGAACTTATAAGCACCATGGCTTGTTCCGATAGCGATAGCAAGTGAATCAACACCTGTCTTCTCTACGAAATCAATAACCTGTGCAGGATCTGTATACTGTGCATTCTCAGCTGAGACCTTGACATCATCCTCAACACCTGAAAGTGTTCCGAGTTCAGCCTCTACTACAACACCCTTTGAATGTGCATATTCAGCAACCTGCTTTGAGAGCTTTACGTTCTCTTCATAAGGCTTTGATGAGCCATCGATCATGACTGATGTAAATCCATCATCAACGCACTCTTTGCATGTCTCGAAATCCGGGCCGTGATCAAGGTGAAGAACGATCGGGATATCCGGGCAGCACTCAGCTGCTGCGAGAACCATGTGTCTAAGGTAAGGACCCTGTGCATACTTTCTGGCTCCTGCTGAAGCCTGAAGTATAACGGGTGATTTCAGCTCATTAGCTGCTTCTGTGATAGCCTGAACGATCTCCATGTTGTTGATGTTGAATGCACCAACTGCATATCCGCCGTTATAAGCTTTTTTGAACATTTCGGTACTAGTAACGATTGGCATTTTTTTATCTCCCTTTCTTTTATAATGTAAAATTTTATCTGATATTAGCTGTAACGACCTGATTATATCAGATAGTCCGCTAAAATGGAACCCTTTTTTAGAGTGCGACACCCGTTTCCTGCGACACTTTGAAGGCAAGCGCCTGCTTTGCATCTGCTATCCGTATCTTTGTCGGATTACCGCCATATTCTCCATCCAGTGTCCAGTTAACATTATCTGTCTCAATATCGAGCCAGGATGCCTTAAAACTGTACATACACTCCGAGTTGATCCTTCTGTCTACAAATGAAGCTGCTATCTCATTCAGCTCGATAAGGTTCGATGGCTTCTTTATAAGCGTAACTTCAAAAACACCGTCATCAAACTTTATCTTATTTCCCGTAATACCTCTGAAACCACCGACGGAAACTGAATTTGTGATCATCCCGTACATGAATTCATCTTCTATGACACCGCCGTCATATTTTATCTTCATATGGTACGAATCGATCGTTGAAAGTCTCTTCATCCCTTCAAGCATGTATGCCATATGACCGAGCAGATTTTTCATATCCTGTCTGGTCTCATACGAAACATCTGTAAACAGACCAAATGCTGCTATATATACGAAATTACGATCATTGAACTCTCCGATATCGCATAAGAAATCCTTGCCTTCTACGACTGTATCTGCAGCTTTTCTCATATTATTCGGGATGTGGATACTTGTCGCAAAATCATTTGTACTGCCTGCCGGAATATAACCGATCGGTATACGTTCCTGACTGTGCATCATTCCGGTGACCACCTCATCAAGTGTACCGTCACCGCCGCTGCATACGACAATATCATATATCGGTTCACGATCGATGACCGTCCTTGTCGCATCACCTCTACACTGCGTCGGATGCGCAGTCACCTCATACCCCGCTTTGACAAAGATATCGATTATATCAAGCAGATTGCTGCGAATCTGCGATTTCCCCGAAAGCGGATTATATATAAACAACATTTTCTTAACAGACATATCTCGCACCTCGAAACGTCAAGAAAGGGCAGACCTCAACTCCATGTAAGATCAACCCCTTCATTCATAGATAATGCCTAGTTCTTTTAGTTTTTACCGCTTAAAAAGCTCTCGATATCGTCAACAGCCGCCTGCTCATCTGTACCATCTGCTGTCACTGTAAGTGATTCGCCGTTATCAAGTCCAAGACTCATCATACCCATTATGCTCTTCGCATTGACTTTCTTGCCATCAACTTCGATATGGATAGTACTGTCGTGCTGACTTGCAAGCTGAACAAGCATTGCAACGGGTCTTGGTTCAAGACCGCCCTTAAGTTTTACCGGAACTGATTTACTTACCATAATTTTATCTCCTCCTTGTTTCCACACCTAAACACTTGTTACTTTATAGAATCAGCTATAAGACCTAATTTCCTTAATCTGTGATTAACTCCTGATTTTCCTATCGGCGGATTTAAATATCTGCCAAGTTCACCAAGCGGAGCATCCGGATACTTAACTCTTACTTCCGCCATCTGCCTCAGATTGTCAGAAAGATTCTCCATACCATAGTGAATTCTTATACGCTCAATATCTTCTATCTGCTTTGAAGATGCTGTCACTGTCTTTCCAATATTTGCTGTCTCGCAGTTCACACGCCTGTTCACTGAATTGCGCACATCTTTTTCTATTGATATATTTTCAAGCTGCATGAGCGATACATACGCGCCCATGACATTCAGGATATCTACGATAGCCTCGCCTTCCTTGACGTAGACTACATAATACTTCTTTCTCATTATTATCCGTGCATCTATATCAAAATCATGTATATGTTCTTTTATCTGATTTGCCTGCCCGCTATGATCACAGACAAATTCAAGATGGTAGCCTTTGCGTGGATCGCTTATCGACCCTGTACACAAAAAAGCGCCGCGCAGATACGCACGCCTGCAGCACGCATTCTTGATAAGTAGACCGTTCACCGGCTCTCCAAGACTGCATATGCTCCCGGTTTCATCGATCATCTTCAGACCTGAGAGTACCTTCTCTTCTTCTCCCTTATCTGAAAATATTCTATGAATAGTGCCATACCCCTCGGCTCTCGAAACAGGATCATCTGTTCCCGAACACAAACCTATATTATATGCTTTCTTCAATAAAGTAAAGCATTTTCTGACTACTCCGTCATTCTCAGTCTGTATCGAAACCATTTTTGTTTCTGTATCAACGCGCCCACAGAATCCTATTATCGCTGACAGCTCTGCCAGCTGACAGTGACGCGCCGGAGATATATTCGCACATAACTCCTCTTTTACACCTGCTGAAAACGACGTCTTTCTTCCGTTAACCGTCATCTTTATTTCTTCCTGTCTGTCAGATTCCCTGATTCACATCTCTGTGATAGAGCTTAAGTCCAAAGTGTCCATCGCCACTCTTAAGTCTGCTATACAATTCATTCGCCATAGTAACACTGCGGTGTCGTCCACCTGTACACCCGATTGCGATAACAAGCTGATGTTTACCTTCCCTCACATAGTTCGGTATCAGGAAATCAAGCATATCATACAACTTGTCAAGAAAAATATGCGCCTCAGGAAAACCAAGAACATAATCCTGAACATCCTTATCATTTCCGGTCATATGCTTGAGCTTTTCGATATAAAACGGATTAGGCATGAATCTCACATCAAAGACAAGGTCGGCATCTGACGGAATTCCAAACTTAAACCCAAATGATTCTATAGAGACCATCAGCGAATTATATTCTTCGTTATGTACAAAGATCCTGTCAAGTTCTTCTTTTAGCTCACGCGTAAGAAGATTTGACGTATCTATCACATAATTTGCTTTCAGCTTGATATTACTAAGGATCTCACGTTCTCTTTTGATTCCTTCATCAACTCTTCCATTTGGTGAAAGTGGGTGATTTCTTCGAGATTCCTTATACCTTCGCATAAGAACGTCGTCACTCGCGTCCATGAAAAGAATCTCGAAAACATATCCCTTTGCTTTCATTCCATCAAGGACTTTTTCAATACCTGCAAATGACTGGTCTGCGCGGACATCAAGTCCAAGCGCCACTTTATTGATCTCAGTATTAGGCATTGTTATCAGCTCGGTAAACTTCTCTATAAGCGGTACCGGAAGATTATCTACACAGTAATACCCAACATCTTCAAGCATCTTTAGTGCTGTTCTCTTTCCGCCTCCGCTCATTCCGGTAACTATAACAAATCTCATAGATAAATCTGCCTTTCAATTCTTAGCATCAAATCACAATAATTCTTTTGACATCCACATCATAACATCACTATACACATCTGCCTGTGCTTAGCATCACATCAGAAATTACCAACAAATATGACTTCCCGTTCAAGCTTTACACCTGACGTCTCATATACTTTTGCCTGTACATCCTCAATAAGTTTTTTGATATCTGTCGCTGTCGCACCGCCCTTATTGATAACGAAACCTGCATGTTTCTCAGATACCTGCGCGCCTCCAACAGAATATCCTTTCAGTCCGGCATCGGATATCAGCTTTCCGGCAAAATACCCTTCAGGTCTCTTGAAAGTGCTTCCCGCACTCGGATACTCAAGAGGCTGTTTCTCGCGTCTCCTTGATCCAAACTCATCGATCCTTGATCTGATATCTTTGGCATCTCCCGGTTTCAGCTGCATAAGTGCTGACATGACAGTCAGCTTCTCACTGCAAACAATGCTCGTCCTGTAACCAAAACCCATGTCGACACCTTCTGACACTATAACCGTTCCATCAGGCCGCATTAGAGTTACATTTCGTATGACCTGCTTCATCTCACCATCATATGCACCGGCATTCATCCTCACTGCTCCGCCGACGGTACCCGGTATGCCGGATGCAAATTCAAGACCTGTAAGTGATGATCTTACCGCAGCTGCAGACACTTCTGAAAGGAGCGCTCCCGCACCTGCCTCTATCATGTTCCCATCTACTGTCACTCTGCAAAAACTGCCTGCCGGATGAACTATCACACCGTCAAAGCCTTTGTCTCCGACAAGAATATTGCTCCCGTTTCCGATGATAAAATACGGTACATCATGTTCTGTCAGGAAATGAACTGCATTCTGTAGTGCCGAGGTATCCGAAACAGTCATAAAAACTGATGCGGCGCCACCTGTACGAAATGTCGTATGACGGCTCATTGGTTCATTTTCAAGTATCTCTGCATCAGGAAATGAATCTCTGAGGGATTTAGTCAACGTATCCTGCATGATATATTCAATCCTTTACTGAATCAAGCACAAGTTTGCATGATCCGTACATTCCCGCATCATTGCCGAGTTTTGCGAGGGTAAATACCGCATTGCTGCTTCCTGAGAAAACATATTTGTCAAATACCGGCTGGATATATTTAAAGATGACTTCTCCTGCTTTGGATACACCACCACCTATAACAAATGCTTCCGGATTCACAACTCCGGCGATCACTGACAGTCCCTTTCCAAGATACGTGCCGAATTTCTTAGCTATCTCATCTGCGACTTTATCCCCTGCCTTTACTGCATCAAAAACTGATTTCGCTGAGATTTCCTCTGTGCGTAAAACTGAAGGATCATCGCATGATACGAGTGTCCGCTTCGCAAGACGTACTATTCCTGTTGCTGATGCATACTGCTCGAGACACCCATGGTTACCGCAGTTACATGCATCCGGTTCATCATCCTCAATGTGTATATGTCCTATCTCTCCGCCGGATCCTGTCGATCCCGTAAGCATCTTGCCATTAACTACGATACCACCGCCTACACCTGTTCCCAGTGTGACTGCAACGATGCTGTTATATCCCTGTCCGCCGCCCTTCCACATCTCGCCAAGAGCCGCTACGTTTGCGTCATTTCCCGCCTTAACATATATGCCGTTAAGGAGTTCTGTCAGTCTGTCATTGATATTGAATTCTTTTGTCCATCCCAGGTTGACAGCGACTGAAAGCACACCATCATCCCTTACAGGACCGGGTGTACCGACTCCGATACCGATTACATGTGCAGCATCAATGCCTTTTTCCTGCATCTTCGCCTTTACACTGTCCGCGATATCCGAAAGGATATGTGAACCTGAGTCAGCTTTATTTGTTGTTATCTCCCATTTTTCCTTAAGATCTCCGATCTCATCAAAAAGACCGATCTTTACCGTTGTTCCACCTATATCTATTCCAAAAATGTACTTATCCATCTGGCATGCCCCCTGGCTTTTATTTTGATATTTCAGTCTTCATCATCATCATTTTCATCACGCTTCTTCGCCATATTTTCCTGAAAACGGCGGTAAAGCTCCTGTGCTGCGTTATAGCCCATCTTCTTCTGTCTGAAATTGACTGCGGCTGCTTCGCATATTATAGCAAGATTACGACCCGGTCTTATCGGAATGTTATGGCAGACTATCTTATTTCCCAGATACTCTGTATATTCCTCCTCCAGACCGATACGATCATATTCTTTGTCTTTGTCCCATTCTGCAAGCTTTATAACAAGATCTATAGACTGTGTATCCTTGACAACTGATGCACCGAAAAGTGCCTTTACATCAATTATGCCAATACCGCGAAGCTCTATAAAATGCTTTGTGACATCGGGTGCAGAACCGATAAGTGTCTCCTCACTTACTTTTCTTATCTCAACTGAATCATCGGAAACAAGACGATGTCCTCTCTTGATCAGTTCGAGCGCCGCTTCTGATTTTCCGATGCCGCTCTCACCTGTTATAAGAACGCCAACACCATATACATCTACGAGCACGCCGTGGATTGCGATACACGGTGCGAGTTTTACGTTCATCCATCTTATGATCTCTGCCATAAATGCAGATGTGGCCTGCTTCGTCATAAGAAGCGGAACGTTATGTTTGATCGCAGTCTGTTTGAACAGATCGTCCGGAACCAGTTCTCTGCAGAACACAATACCCGGAATCGGATATGACAGAAGCTTCTCGTATCTGTCTTTCTTGACTTCCTCTGTAAGACTGTTCATGTACGAATACTCAACATAACCTATGATCTGAAGACGCGCCGATTCGAAATGTTCGAAATATCCCGCCATCTGAAGTGCGACACGGTTAATATCCGGTTGGGTTATCTTTCTCCCTGTGATATCCACTTCCGGAGTAAGGTTCTCAAGTTTCATTTTGTCAATGACCTTCTGAAGACTCAGACTTGACATACACCCTCCTTAATGCCTGACTTGCAGGCTCCCTTTCGCTTTATCTAAAAAGTGTAACATAACCTCACGATATTGTTAAGACAGACGTTCGCAATAAACAGATAGTATCACAATATTTTGATATGTGATCTATACATGGCTGTTCAGATACTCATGTATCTTCTCGGCAGCATCCAGCGGTATCTCTGGAATCTGAGAAAGCTCCTCCGGCGAAGCATCCTTTATCTCCTGTATCGATTCGTATTTTCTCATAAGTGCAAGACGTCTCTGCGGACCTATACCGGGTATCTCATCAAGCACAGACTTGACCTGACTATGCAGCCTTATCGACCTGTGATACTCAATCGCGAATCTATGGGCTTCATCCTGAATTCTTGTGACAAGTCTGAATCCTTCAGAATGCTGATCTATCGGCATCTCCTCATTTTGAAAATAAATGCCTCTTGTCCTGTGATTATCATCCTTTACCATTCCACACACCGGTATCGATATGCCCAGTTCTTCAAGCACACGAAGCGCGATATTGACCTGCCCGCGTCCGCCATCCATCATTATAAGATCCGGAAATCTCATGAAGCTGTCCATTCCTTTTTGGATGTTCTCATTTCCATGAGTCTCATTTTCTTTCGGTCCGTCCGATAATGCTGCCTTCTCATCCAGACCATGCCTGAATCTCCGCGTCAATACCTCATACATACATGCATAATCGTTAGGACCCGCGACAGATCTTATCCTGAACTTCCTGTAATCGCTTCGCTTCGGTTTCCCGCCTTCATAAACGACCATCGACCCTACATTTGCAAATCCGCTTATATTCGAGATATCAAATGCTTCCATGCGCGAAAGCGACGCTATCCCCAGGATCTTCTCAATCTCGTGAACAGCCCCTGTAGTACGAGCCTCCTCAAGTTTGATACGTTCTTTATCCTTCGAAAGTACAAGAGATGCATTCTCCGCAGCAAGTTCCACCAGCTTCTCTTTGGTTCCTTTCTGTGGAATATGTATATAGACCCTGCTTCCCTTTCTGTCCGACAACCATTTTTCGATAAGTTCACGGTCATCGATATCATACTGAATCATGATCTCATGCGGTATGAAAGGTGTTCCGGCGTAATACTGTTTTACAAAATCAAGAAGGATGCTGCTGCAGTCTCTTCCTGACACGTGTGTCATATAAAAATGTTCCCGTCCTATAAGCTTGCCGGTACGTACAAAAAAGACCTGTACGACAGCGTCCTGTTCTTCCTTCGCGAGCGCTATTATATCCTTGTCATCCATATCACTATCAGTGATCTTCTGCTTCTGCGCAACGCTCTTCACGCTTGCAAGAAGATCTCTGTACCGTACCGCTTCTTCATAATCCATCTCATCCGAAGCATGATTCATCTTCGTTTCAAGATCAGTCAGCACCGGTGCATAATCTCCACCCAAAAATCCAAGTGCTCCATCGACTCTCTTTCTATACTCTTCCTGTGATACATCGCCTGTACACGGTGCACAGCACTGCTTTATATGCTGATTCAGGCAAGGTCTTTCAAGGCCTATGTCGCGCGGAAGAGACCTGTTACATGTCCTCAGCATAAACAGCCCGTTCATCAGCTCTATCGTATCCTTTACTGCGGCTGCGCTTGTATAAGGTCCAAAATATCTCGACCTGTCTTTTTTCATTTCTCTGGAAAATAAGATACGCGGATATGCTTCCGCTACTGTGACTTTGATATAAGGATATGTCTTATCATCCTTAAGCATAGTGTTGTACTTTGGCTCGTGCTCCTTAATGAGATTGTTCTCAAGAACCAGAGCTTCAAGTTCCGAATCCGTCACTATATACTCGAACCTTGCGATCTGCCTGACCATCATGTCGATCTGAGGTCCCCGACCGACTATCTTGCGAAAATAAGAACGAACCCGGTTATGCAGATTGACAGCTTTACCGACATAGATTATCGTATCGTCACTGTCATGCATGATGTAGACACCGGGTCTGTTCGGCAGTTTCTTTAGTTCTTCCTGAAAATCAAACATTATCCTTCTTGTCCCGGTCACTATGACCGAAATCTATTCCCGGTGCATTAGAAAATGCTCCAACATCACCTGAGGCACTGTTTTCTGAATCTTCAGAACCTTCCGGCTTTGATTCCTGCTGTGCCGGTTCATGTGGCACTGATCCTTGTGACACTGATTCATAAGTATCAACAGATGTAGCCGCTTTATCTTCTGAACTACCAGCTGTACTATCTGCTATATTATCCGCAGTATTATCTGCTTTATTATCTGTTGTATTTTCCGTACTATCTGTTATACTTTCCGTTGCACTGTATGCTTTATTCTCAGTATCTGAATCTACTGCCTTAGGTGCTTCGGGCTTTACTATATCTGAATCTGCCGCCTTAAGTGCCGGCTTTACTTTCTCTTCCTTAGGTTCAGGAATACCCTTTTCTTTCCGGTAGATCTTCATGAATTCCTTACCGGTTATCGTCTCTTTTTTGATCAGGTAAGCTGCTATCTTATCAAGGATGGCTCTGTTCTCCTTGAGCATCTTTTTCGCTTCTTTATAGCAGTCTTTAAGGATCTTCATGACCTCATCGTCGATACCTGCCGCAGTCACATCCGAACAATTAAGAGCAGTACGTCCGTCAAGATACTGGCTTTCCACTGTCTCAAGACCCATAAGTCCAAACTTCTTGCTCATACCATACTGAGTGACCATAGAGCGTGCTATGCTTGTAGCCTTCTCAATATCATTTGAAGCACCGGTAGTCACTGTATCAAATATGATCTCCTCTGCGGCACGCCCGCCAAGGAGTCCAACGATCATATCATGAAGCTCTGCTTCTGTATTAAGATATTTTTCTTCTTCCGGTACCTGCATAACATAGCCAAGTGCACCCATAGTACGCGGAATTATAGTTATCTTCTGAACCGGTTCCGAATTCTTTTGAAGAGCCGTTATCAGAGCATGACCGACTTCATGATATGAAACGATCTTGCGTTCATTCTGACTCATAATGCGGTCTTTCTTTTCCTTACCGACAAGAACCTGCTCTACTGCTGAGAACAGATCTTTCTGGCTCACGAATTCACGTCCTTCTTTTACCGCATTTATAGCTGCTTCATTGATCATATTTGCAAGGTCTGATCCGACTGCGCCGCTCGTTGCCAGCGCAATAGCATCAAGATCTACCGTTTCATCCATATGCACATCTTTGGAATGTACCTTAAGTATCTCTACTCTGCCCTTAAGATCCGGCTTATCTACGATGATACGTCTGTCAAAACGTCCCGGGCGAAGAAGTGCCTTATCAAGTATCTCCGGTCTGTTAGTCGCAGCGAGGATTATTATACCCTTCTTGCCGTCAAAACCATCCATCTCTGCAAGCAGCTGATTAAGTGTCTGCTCACGTTCTTCATTTCCACCGCCGTACTTTGAATCACGGCTTCTGCCTATGGCATCGATCTCATCGATGAATATGATACAGGGAGCATTTTTCTCCGCTTCCTTAAACAGCTCTCTAACACGCTTGGCGCCGACACCAACATAAAGCTCAATGAAATCCGAGCCTGCCAGTGAATAGAATGGTACATGCGCTTCTCCTGCTACCGCTCTTGCAAGAAGCGTCTTACCTGTTCCGGGAGGGCCTACAAGGAGCGCACCTTTCGGAAGTCTGGCACCGATCTTAGAGTATCTTCCCGGATTATGAAGGAAATCAACTACTTCGACAAGCGACTCTTTTGCTTCATCTTCACCCGCAACATCTGTAAATGTCACACCTGTATTCTTCTGCGCATAGACTTTAGAATCCATCTGACCCGGATTCATAAATCCGCCGCCCTTTCCCGCCTTTCTGAACAGGAGACTCAGCAGGAACCACATAAGCAGGATAGGCAGGATATATGTCAGGATAAATGAAAGGATCATATATGAGTTATCCGATACCTCACCCTTAACCTCAACATTCTTGGCAAGAAGACGCTTTGTGAGCGTATCGTTTTCTTCCACTTTGCCTGTGTAATATGTCACTCCGGTATAATACGGATTATCTTGATCTTCTTTGCTGATCTTGGGAGTGATATCAACTCTGTCATCCTCGATCTTGACGCTCTCTACCTTGCCGTCTTCTACCATTGAGATAAATTCATTATAAGTTATCTCTTTAGTAGTTGATCCGCTTATCGTTTTCATAAAATAACTGATGATTATTAGCATAACAAGTGCGGCGCACATAACGATCATAATGTTCTGTCTGTGCGGAACATTGCCATTACCGCCGCCTCCACCATTTACGCCATTGCCGCCGTTGCCGCCGTTGCCCTGATCCTGCGGACCGCCCTGACCATTCATATTACTGTTATTATTCTGATAATCATTAGATATATGCATTATCACTCCGTTTCCCTTGTTGGATATCTGAGGTGCTGTTATTTGTTGGTGATACGTTTCTACTATGATGCTACGAAATGCTCCGTTTCTCATTTCATTCGAAACTCCCGCATTTCTATAAACACTCGGAATCCGCTGATTTGCTTC
>JAGPKJ010000033.1:15397-20751 GCA_018053995.1 Lachnospiraceae bacterium
GAAATGCTCCGTTTCTCATTTCATTCGAAACTCCCGCATTTCTATAAACACTCGGAATCCGCTGATTTGCTTCGCAAATCGCTGCTTCCTTGTGTTTAAGCGGGCATCAAGGTCATTATGCTATTCGTGCAAGCACGATCGCATAATGACTTTGATACCCTTGCATCATCATTATAGAGATAAACTGAATCATTCGCAACTTGTCAAATGTGAAACTTCAGACACATAGATTAATTTTCTATAAACTCATACGCGGCCGGAACTTGAAATGTGTCCCTGCCGCGCATGATTTTCCTTCACTATATCAGAATAATGCCAATTACTGCATCATTTTATATTCTTCTTATTTGCCAGAGAAGCTTCTACAAGACCACGGAATAGCGGTGCCGGTCTGTTCGGTCTTGACTTGAACTCAGGGTGAGCCTGTGTCGCGATAAAGAAAGGATGCTCAGGTATCTCGATCATCTCAACGATTCTTCCGTCAGGTGATATTCCCGAAAGAGTCATGCCGTTCTTTGTAAGAGCTTCGCGATAATCGTTGTTGACCTCATAACGATGTCTGTGTCTTTCGGAGATATCCTTGCTGCCATAAAGCCTGTATGCAAGAGAATCCTGCTCAAGTTCGCATGGATACGCACCTTTTCTGAGCGTTCCGCCTATATCCTCTACACCGTTCTGATCAGGCATAAGAGATATTACCGGATGTGTCGTATCCGGATCGAATTCAATGCTCTGTGCGTCGTTATATCCTATGACGTTACGCGCAAATTCAATGATCGCGAGCTGCATACCAAGACATATGCCAAGATAAGGTATCTTATTTTCCCGAACATATTTGATCGTTGTGACCATGCCTTCGATTCCTCTACTGCCAAAACCTCCGGGAACTATGACACCGTTCACACCTTTCATGATATCTGCGACATTTGCATCAGTAACAGTCTCGGAATCCACCCATTTTATATTAACTGTGCAGTGATTGATTATCCCGCCGTGCTTAAGTGCTTCAACAACACTGAGATATGAATCATGAAGTGCAGTATATTTTCCGACTATAGCGATCGTCGTCTCATCTACCGGCGAGCGCATTGCTTCGCACATCTCCTGCCAGTCACGCAGATCCGGCTCAGGACATTCAAGATTCAGACATTCGCATGTGACCTGTGCGAGGTGTTCACGTTCCATAGCGAGCGGTGCTTCATAAAGATAATCCTGATCAAGATTCTGAAGTACGTGGCTGTTGGGAACATTGCAGAAAAGAGCTATCTTATCCTTGATCGACTGATTCAGCGGGTGTTCACTCCTGCAAATAATGACATCAGGCTGTATCCCCATTCCCTGAAGTGACTTTACTGACATCTGTGTCGGTTTTGTCTTCATTTCCTGTGAACATTTCAGATATGGCATAAGTGTTACATGGAGCATGATCGCGTTCTCGCGGCCGACTTCATGCTGGAACTGTCTGATCGCCTCAAGGAACGGCTGACTCTCGATGTCTCCGACTGTACCGCCGACCTCAATGATCGCGATCCTTGTATCAGAATCAGTATAGTTACGATAGAAACGGCTTTTGATTTCATTTGTGATATGAGGAATTACCTGAACGGTTCCGCCGCCGTAATCTCCGCGACGTTCCTTCTGCAATACTGACCAGTATACTTTTCCTGTTGTTACATTTGAATTCTTATCAAGGTTCTCATCGATAAACCTCTCATAATGCCCAAGATCAAGGTCTGTCTCTGTACCATCTTCCGTAACGTAAACCTCTCCATGCTGTATCGGGTTCATCGTTCCCGGATCGATATTGATATAAGGATCAAACTTCTGCATAGTAACCTTATATCCGCGAGCCTTAAGAAGTCTTCCTAGAGATGCCGCTGTGATACCTTTCCCGAGTCCGGAAACGACACCGCCTGTAACGAACACATATTTTACTGCCATAGATTGCCACCTTTCCTCATGAAATCAGCCTAATTTTACAAAAAGAAAAGAAAGCGTACTGTAAGGCAGGCAGACTTCTTTGCCGTGGACGCTTCCTCTTACTAAAAAAATATATCACAGAATCGTATCAAATAAAATATCTTCATACTGCACAATTCGTACTATATAGTGTATTTTTTTTGATACAAGTGTCAAAATCTGTATCGTGTAACCAGTACTTACAGCTTCTTCAGAAAATGTCCATCAACGCTGACACCTTCATTAACTATGATAAATGCTTCTTTGTCATAACTTCTGATAATCTGCTTCAACCTGTTCACTTCATATTTCGAACACAGAATATACAGTATCTCAGACTGCTCATCCGTATACGCTCCCTGCGACTGCCATTTCGTTATGCCACGCCCGAGTTCGCTGAACACTTCCTGCTCAAGTTCATTGCAGTCTTTCCTCGTTATTATCAAGACCTCTACATTGATATTCTGTGCATGAGTCCTGTCTACTGCCACAGAAGCTGCGGCTGCAAATATAAGTGAATAGATAACGACCGGCACACTAAACATCATCAGGCACAGTGCATACAAAACTGCATTTACAAGAAGCGATACCTTCCCGACACTAAGATCATGACGCCACTGAATGAGCATCAGACCTACAACATCCATTCCACCGCTCGAGGCTCCCATGCTAAGCGTCAGTCCCGTTCCTATACCATTCATTATCCCGCCGATAAGGCAGCATGCAAGCTTATCATCAAGGATCGGCGCAGCCGGTATCGGAAGCACTGATGTGAAAAATGAAAGGGTAGTCACACATAGTACCGTCTTGGCGAAAAATCTCTTGCCTATCCTCTTATATGCAAGTACAAAAATGGGTATATTCACGATATAGTAGATTATTCCGGCAAGATCCAGTCTGCCGAAATTAAGTCCCGCATAGTCCGTCAGCAGCGTCCTTATCAGCTGACAATATCCCATTATCCCGCCTGCATTTAGTTTTATTGGAGAAATAAAAAAGTTGATCCCGCAGCCGTACAGAAAAGTCCCAACGACTGCCAACGCTGTCCTGTTTATCTCCTGCTTTGTTATCACTTTAGAAACTGCTTCGCTCATAATGCCTCTTAGTGGTCAAAATACAATTGCTGCTTTTGACACCCACATCGTCACTTAATATCAGCAGCATCTGCAGCCGGCTGTGTCTGCGCATCAGGCTGTGTCTGTGCATCCGGCTGTGTCTGCGCTTCTGGCTGTGTCTGCGCTTCCGGCTGTGTCTGCGCTTCCGGCTGTGTCTGCGCTTCCGGCCGTACTATCGTCTGTGCAACATCCGGTATCACTACAGGCTCGGAATTCTGTGCATTAAATCCATATTTTGCATCATCATCGTTAAGTTTAGCTTCAAGTGCCTTGTCTTCGGCCGCTTTCTGTTCCAGCTCTGCCTTTCGCTGCTCTTCTTTAGCAAGACGCATATCTTCCTGTTCCTTTAATATCTTATCGCGCATATCATTTTTGCTCTGTTCAACCGCTTTCATCTCAGCGCTGTTATATGCTTTAATCCTGAAAAATTGATATATGACATTGACAAGACTAAGCACCCCGTCAACAAGGAGCACATACCACGTATATATCTGATCCATGTCCGGTTTTAATAGAACGAACATTGAAAATCCAATGATCACAACTGATATGATAAGCACAAGAAACCACAATACATCGTTCATCATCCGAAGTGCAAGAGCAGACTGCAGTTTTATGACTCCCGATATAAGAAGTGCGATTCCTACAACTGTGATAAATACCCCCGCGATCGCATCTACTTTTATAAGTCCGCATATTCCAAGTGATACAAGAAGTACCCCTTCTGCAAATCCATATTCATTCAGATCACAGTATGCTTTGATCAAAAAATATCTCACGATCGCAAATATACCTACTATGATAGCTGCACCGCATATCGCGTAACATATATACGTTACTGTCGCATCCTTTACAAATAACATGATGAGCGCTACCGCAATAAATATGGCTGCCATTATCGATATCATCACAACACTGATGACACCTGACCGTTTCTTTTCTGATGTTTCCTGTTTCTGCTGTGAATCGTCCTGTTTTACTTCTTCAGCTTTTTTCTTCCCGAACATAAGATGCCTCCCATTTTACACAAAATGTGCTAAAAAGCTGGCTATCCTGGTGCAAGCACGCGCTTTATAGCTTTTCGTCCATTGCATCATAAATATTATCACAATTTCAAAGCATTTCATAGATTAACAGGCGGAAATGAAACTGTGATCGTTGTCCCTTTTCCTACTTCACTTACAAGAGACACTGTAGCATTGTGATGTGCTATGATATGCTTCACTATCGCAAGTCCAAGACCTGTTCCACCCGTCTGTTTTGACCTGCTCTTGTCAACACGGTAGAACCTCTCGAATACCCGTTCCTGCGCTTCCGCAGGAATTCCTATACCTGTATCACATACGGTCAGTTTCGCACATGGAAGTCCGCTCGCAATGTCAGTTACATTCTCAACATATATCTTTACCGTACCACCACGTTTATTATATCTGATCGCATTGTCTGTAAGATTATACAGAAGTTCATCAAGCATCTTCCGGCTGCCGTGTACCTGAGCATTTTCTCCGACAAGTGACAATGATACATCATGCTCAGTTGCGCTGAGCTGCAGCATCTCCGTGCAAGTGACGGCCGCCTGGTACAGATCAAGATCCTCCATCGGCTCATCGAGCTCCGGACTATCGAGTTGTGAAAGTCTGATTATATCATTTATAAGAGTAAGGAGTCTTGACGCATTCCTGTGTATCTCATATGCGAAACGCTGCACGTTATCGCCCGCCATATTATTTTCCATAAGCTCTGCATATCCTGATATGGATGTAAGCGGTGTCTTTAGCTCATGCGACACGTTCGCGGTGAATTCCTGCCGCATCTGCGCGTTCTTCATGATATCTGCGTGTTGTCTGTTGATCGTGTCAACAAACGGCACAAGTTCCTCATATGGACATTTCCCGTCTGTATCGTCAAGATTGTCCGCCATCTTCTCTATCGGCGCGATCAACTGCCTTGTCAGATACCTGGACATGAATACGCTTAGCGCAAATAAAACAAAAATTATAAGTATTATTACCGGCATTATGCTGAAAAATACACTCAAAATGCTGTCAGCCTCTTTTGCGACGCGGAGCACATTTCCATCGTCCAGCCGAAGTGTGTAGTAATATGTGCTCTTTGATAATGTAGCACTCTTCCTGACAGCACTGCCTTCGCCATCTTCAAGTGCTTCTTCTACCTCGATACGATCGCTGTGATTAGCCATCGTCGATACGTCTGCGACCTCAGTATCATATATGACAGTACCGTCACTTTCTATGAGTGTCACCCGAAGCCCATCGCCTT
>JAGPKJ010000122.1 GCA_018053995.1 Lachnospiraceae bacterium
TATGACCAGTGCATACAATGCAGAGAATTAGAGTATACAATGCAGAGGATCAGAGCATACAATGCAGAGAATCAGGGCATACAATGCAACGTTGACCATTGCATATTATTTGGAGGATATATATGGCAGAAGAGAAACAACCTAAAGTAAATAATTTTGGACCAAGGGGAAGAGGACCGGCGGGACCGCGTCCTAAGATAGATAACCCGGGGAAGATACTTAAGAGGCTCATGGGTATAGTATTAAAGAAATATTGGGGATTATGTCTTGTTGTATTAGCGAGCATCTTTGCATCCGCGATAGCGAATGTCGAAGCACAGCTTTTTCTTCAGAAGCTGATCGACGATTATATAACACCGCTTATCGGGCAGTCTGATCCTAGCTTTGTACCGCTCGCATTTGCGATAGGTAAGATATCAGTATTTCTTCTGATAGGCGTTGTCGCTTCATATCTTACTAACAGGCTTATGGTAAATGTGGGACAGGGCACGATGCGGAATCTGCGCAGAGATCTGTTCGCACATATGCAGTCGCTTCCGATAAAGTATTTTGACTCGCATGCACACGGCGATATCATGTCGGTATATACAAATGATATTGATACGCTTCGCCAGATGATAGGTATGAGTATGCCGCAGCTTATATCAAGTGCGGTGACTGTGGTAAGTGTATTTGTGAGCATGGTCATTCTTGATCTGCCGCTCACTTTGCTATCATGCGTGATGGTAGCCGTAATGATGATCGTTACGAAGAAACTTGCGGGAAAGTCATCAAAATATTTCATTTCCCAGCAGAAAGATCTTGGGGGTGTCAACGGCTACATCGAAGAGATGCTTGGCGGGCAGAAGGTCGTTAAAGTCTTCAATCATGAGGAGAAATGTAAAACGGAGTTTAGTGAAAAGAATGATAAGCTCAGGGACAGTGCAAATAAGGCTAATGGTTATGCGAACATACTTATGCCTGTGAACGCGCAGCTTGGAAATGTGAGTTTTGCGCTCTGCGCTGTGTTTGGCGCAGCTCTTGCGATAAATGGATATGGCGGACTTACACTTGGCACACTCGTTGCATTCCTTTCACTTAACAAGAATTTTAATCAGCCTATAGCTCAGATTTCAGGTCAACTTAACAGCGCCATCATGGCACTTGCGGGTGCTGAGCGTGTATTCAAGATGATGGATGAGAATCCTGAAGAGGATGAAGGATACGTGACTCTTGTAAATGCAAGGGAGAATGCTGATGGTTCGATAACGGAAGTTGCTGAAAAGACAGATGTGTGGGCATGGAAGCATCCTCATAAGGCTGACGGGACGGTCACATATCAGAAACTAGGCGGCAAGGTAACATTTGATGATGTTGATTTTGGCTATAATCCGGACAAGACTATACTTCATCACATCACTATGTTTGCGGAACCAGGACAGAAGATCGCATTTGTAGGAAGCACGGGTGCGGGCAAGACGACGATAACGAATCTTATCAATCGTTTCTATGATATACAGGACGGCAAGATCAGGTACGATGATATAAACGTGAATAAGATATGCAAACCGGATCTTCGCAGGTCGCTTGGTATGGTGCTTCAGGATACCCATTTATTTACCGGAACAGTAATGGATAACATAAGGTATGGAAGGCTTGAAGCTACTGACAAGGAATGTGTTGATGCGGCAAGACTTGCTAATGCAGACGGGTTTATATCACGTCTTCCTGACGGGTACAATACGGTGCTTACCGGAGATGGCTCAAATCTTTCACAGGGACAGAGGCAGCTTATAGCGATCGCAAGAACTGCAGTTGCAGATCCACCGGCGCTTATCCTTGACGAGGCAACTTCGAGTATTGATACACATACGGAGAAGCTTGTTCAGGAAGGCATGGACAGACTTATGAAAGGACGTACGACATTTGTCATTGCGCACAGACTCAGCACAGTCAAGAATAGTGACTGCATCATGGTGCTTGAAAATGGCGAGATAATAGAGCGTGGTACGCACGATGAACTTATTGCGGAGAAAGGCAGGTACTACACTCTATACACGGGACTTAGCGCGGCAGGATGAACGGCTTATATTTGGCTGGCTGCGTAGCAAATCAGAGGATTCCGAGTGTTTACAGAAGTTGCGCAAAGCAATTCGCAGCATCATAACACAATTGCTGCTTTTGACACCCACATCATCTTATTAGTTTTTGTAAGTTAGAAGTTCATGAAAGCTATAAGTTCATGAAAGATATATGTTAATGAAAGCTAGATGCTCATGAAAGTTGCATCATAGTTGTAGGAATAAAGAATAAATCCCAAAGGTTTAGAAAATCCCGCAGACTCAGAATAAGAGTCTGTGGGATTTATTGGCTTCATAGTATAATAATCACTTTTGACACTTATTATAGTATACGCAGAGTCATAATCTGTGTTTTTTGTCAGCGTACATGGGAAAACGAGGTCAAGGCTCAAAAGCCACGTACGCGGTGGCGAAAATACCATCTTTGCAGCAAGCAAATCTTTGAAACGTACATGGGAAAACGAGGTCAAGGCTCAAAAGCCACGTACGGTAGCGAAAAAACAGGAATCGTAAGCATTGAATTGCCTGTGGAATTGGCAGGATTCATATTTCTTTATTATGAGAAGTGTAATGTGTATAATGTTAAGGTAGCTTTTAAAAAATCAGAAGTATAAATCAAAATTAACCAGCAGAAATCAGAGGATTATCAATGATAAAGATCTTTCATAATGAACCTTCACTTACATACGATATCCATGCGCTTGTCGGCGCGTTTTATTCTGGTGAGATAATTGCGGTGACACCGGAGACAGATGTGCGCGACAGACGTGTCCGCGGAACATATCCAGATATAGAGATAAGTGTAAGCGAAGATGGCGCTGAAGTCAGAATATATGAAACAGAAGATATTGTGAGCGGCATTACAACGGTACAAAGTGCAGATAACGGTATAAGACGCGATAAGCATGATTATGTCAGCCAGCCGGACGAAGAACCCGGCATAACTGAGAATAGCGGAACGTGCGGAATGACTGATATGCAGTATCACACTGAAGACGGCGTACAGGGTATAATGCTTGGAGAACCGTTCAAGGATGAAGAGAAAAAGTCGGGACTGAAATGCAGGGTACATATTTTTTGCAGTAGGACAGCAGGCTGGAAGAAACGTACGGACCGTAATCCATTCAAACTTTTTCTATATGACTGTTTACGCATCGTATGTGGTAGAAGCCTTCCGTGGGGAAATATCACAGGCATACGTCCGACAAAGATCGCACTTGAAAAGATTGAGAATGGTGAATCAAAAGAAGATATTCTAAAATACATGAAGTCAGTCCACGAAGTGAGCGATAGAAAATCACAGCTTGCATATGATGTTGCAAAGAGAGAACACGAGATACTTGGCACGATACATATCGGTGGAGCCATAAACAGCAGTAACGCATCTAAGACTTTACTGTCACCGGAAAGAGTTACGACAGTTCGGGGTGATATAGCACAAGATATTTCAATGGAATCAAACAGTCAGATGACAGATGTTTTAGCATCAGACAACACACTGATGGCAATGGGCGCATCATCAGCAAATATTAAGGCGGGTGTGGCAACACCGGCTGGATGCGGTTATAGCGTCTATATCGGCATTCCGTTCTGCCCGACGACATGCATGTACTGCTCATTCACATCGTATCCTATTTCCTCATGGAAAGATCGTGTCGATGAGTATCTTGATGCAGTCTTTAAAGAAATCGATTATGTCGCAAAAGAGCATACAGACAAGATCCTTGACACAGTGTATATTGGCGGCGGTACACCGACATCGCTTTCAGCAGATCAGATGAAAAGACTTCTCATGAAAATAAGAGACACGCTCGATTGTTCACACCTTGCTGAGTTCACCGTTGAAGCCGGACGAGCAGACAGCATTACTTCAGACAAGCTGAAAGTCATGAAAGAATGCGGCATTACGCGCATATCCGTCAATCCGCAGACGATGAAACAGGCAACACTTGATTTTATTGGAAGACGTCATACTGTAGAGCAAGTCAAGGAAGCGTTTTACGCAGCACGCACGGCAGGATTTGATAACATCAATATGGACATCATCTTAGGACTTCCTGGAGAAGATGACAGAGATGTCATAAATACAATGGAACAGATCGAGGCGATGTCACCAGATTCGCTTACTGCTCATTCACTAGCGATAAAAAAGTCCTCAGCTCTAAGCAAATGGATCGAGAAGAATGGCGTGCCTGTACTTAACAATACGGATGAGACAATCGAGATAGTCAGAGATAGCGCCGCTAAAATGGATATGAAGCCGTATTATCTGTATCGTCAGAAGCACATGACAGGGAACATGGAAAATGTAGGATATGCACGCGATGGCAGATACGGCATCTACAATATCCTTATCATGGAAGAGAAACAGACAATCATCGCACTCGGCGCAGGCTCAATCACAAAGCGCGTCTATACAGATGGCAGCGGACGAATAGAAAGATGCGAGAATGCACGTGACATCGCAACTTATATATCCAATATAGATGAGATGATAGAGAGAAAAAGGAAACTTTTCGCTGATGACTCGATGAGATGATAGAGAGAAAAAGGAAACTTCTCGCTGATGATTGAATGAATCCTGTCGGATTTTATGAATAATATGAATCCTACGCGAATGAAAGTTGTAATAGATGAGGACATTACAAGACAAGGTAAGTACAGACGAGAATACCGATTCTTGTTCACGCATGAACCCAAGTGTTTGACGATGAACTATTTTTCTACCGATTATTGATATATGGAATTAAGCAATCCTAGATTTGATGTATGTGTATGGATATTATACGGTTCTTTGAGGTATCTTGAATTATGCAATCTTAGATTTGATGTATTTGTATTGATAGTTTACGGTTCTTATGATGTATCTTGAATTTTGGATGGTAGTGATTTTAAATACTGAAAGTGAAATCTACGGTTCTTAGAAGAAAAAGTGATATAGAGCCGTAGCTGATTTTGATTTTGGATTGATGTTTTACAGTCAAATAAGATATATGTTTATTTTGACCGTAGATATGTTGACTGCTTTGATTAACAAATTACGTACTAAAATACAATTACAGGTAATGGAACGTAGTTGCAAACCCAAACAGGATGAATAGCTACGGTTCTAAACTAAATTATTAGTTATTAGACCGTAATATTATTAGAATAAAAGAAATTTGCTACGGTCTAAATTGTTGAATCGCAGATTTGACTGATATTGCTGACTAAACAAGCGCAGCTGATAAAGCAACTGGAGACCATTGCAGTAATCTGGGGCGTCGTAGCAACGGGGCAGCCCAAGGACTTAGCGCAAGCACGATAAGGACTTAGCGCAAGCACGATAGGTCTTGAAAGCACCGCGCCGGTACAGTATAATAGATAAGATTGACGGGAAACCCCGAAGATCAGCGAATACACCACATATACAAGCGACAGGTGGAAGCGAAAAGAATGCCAACAAGCGACAGGTGGCAGCGAAAAGAACGCCAACAAGCGCAGGTGGCAGCGAAAAGAATGCCAACAAGCGACATGTGGCAGCGAAAAGAACACCAACAAGCGACAGGTGGCAGCGAAAAGAATGCCAACAAGCGACAGGTGGCAGCGAAAAGAACGCCAATAAGCGGCGGAAGGAGCAATATGCAGTCCAGGACAAATAACTGCGGAGAACTGCGCATATCAGATGCAGGCAAGAAAGTAAAGCTCTCCGGATGGTACGAAAATATAAGAAAGGTGAGCAAAAACCTCGGATTTATCGTGCTTCGTGATTTCTATGGCACAACACAGATCGTTATCGAGACTGAAGAGATGATGAACGTCATCGACGGGGTCAATAAAGAATCCACGATAAGCGTTGAAGGTACGGTCAGAGAGCGTACAAGCAAGAATGCCAACATGCCGACAGGTGAGGTCGAGGTAGTTCCAGATAAGATCGAAGTTCTTGGCAAATGTTTCCATAATGCACTTCCATTTGAGATAAATCAGTCTAAAGATGCTGATGAAAATACAAGACTCAAGTATAGATATCTAGACCTTAGAAATCCAGC
>JAGPKJ010000123.1 GCA_018053995.1 Lachnospiraceae bacterium
GTTCATCGACAATTCTTTCCGCGATGGCATTCTAAAGACAACTGGCACAGACATCGACAAGATCCTGCCTCCGGTTTCACGCTTTGGGGGCGGCAACAGAGCTGCTAAGAAACAGAATGTAATCGAAAAACTTATGAAATTCTTTGAAAAGTATTTTGGGTTAGTTTAGATATGGTGACTTTTGATATATCTCTCTATGATTCCTAAAAAATATTTTGAATTATGAATGAAAGGATTATCCTGAAATGGCCATTATTGAACACGATCTGTTACCAAAGCAGAAATCAAGAAAAAATAATTTAAAAGTCAAGGTTGATTTATACCATTATGCAAGTGAGCTATATGATGAACTGTCAACCATTGGTATCGTGCAGCGCCTTAAGGATATTCCTCACTTAGGAGTAATTAAGGTACCTAAAAAGCTAATGAAATCAAGATTTGACTATACTATGCTTCAGTTATATTTTCATCAACTGGTTAAGAAAGATCTTCAGACAAAATTGAAATTGACATATAATAATCCAGTTAAAGCAAAAGAATTTAGGCATGATTTGAGTTATAAAACAAAAAAAGATAATCCATCGGTTGGGGATATGCTTCAAATCCTTACAATTGCATATAATCTAGGCCATTTTTATAACACATTTACAGCGTCAAGGGCAGTTGTATTACTTTCGAACGACAATCCTGATTTTCGAGAGTCATTTATAAATAGTTCTGAGAATGCGTGTTTTCAAGCTACTGCAGAAAGTCTGCTTGATGCACAAAACTATCAACGGCTACATATATTAAATTCCTTGCTTGTTCTTGAAAATTGCGACCAAGATAAACAATCAGTTATTTTGGCTCAAGAACTTTTGTATGCTTACCTTAACGAGAATAGAATTGATGAGAAGAGTAAGCTCCATTTTGTGTTTAATATTTTCCGAACAGTTAGAAATGTTTCCTATATGGCTTATGACCTTCAAATTGCAAACACGCCTTTCACTATTGATTTATGTAATCAAAAGGCTATACTTGTATTATTTAATGAGCTTTTATCAGAGTATAATGATCAATTGCCTGCAAACCGATTGATTAGTTCTATTGGTAAAATGCTTGATGATACAGTCTATAACGAAAATTCAAATGCCATTTGTTATTATAGAATATCTCGAAAAATTGCTTCGACCTTAGATAATAAATACGATAATATACAATCAAAAAGCTATTTTACTAACTTTTGGCTAGATTCCGAGAGTTTATTTAACAAGCAACATCGACAGTCACGCGACTACTCATCCGATGCAATACTGAAATTGACTTTTTGTTCTGAAGACAGAAATCTATCACAGCGATTGTTGACGGATTTAGACCGTATCAATAATTCAAGGGTAGGCTATTATGATCGACATTCTGGAGAACGTACGATTCTTATTTCAATAAAAAAGAATTGTCAAAGTAAAACAAAGGCCGCTTTTAAAATCCTTAGGACCACTATAAGTTACCTACGACAAGTATCATGTGCATCAAATGCAGACACAAGGTATCTACTTACAAGCAAGTTCTTTCTTTATTATTTCTTTGGTGAAAATCCTATTGCTATTAAGGCAACAGTCGATTCCGAAGTTTGTGTTCTATGTACTCGTGGTAAAAAGCGCCGCATTTCTGAGATTAAGTCAATTTTAGATGAAGGACATGGGAACGTTGATGAGCGTCATGAAGTGGAGTTTATGATGAACTGCTTATTGCAGGATAACATAAACGATACGAGTATAACAATACCTGGAAGTGTATTGATTTACCAAAAAAATTTACCAGGTAAAAAACTATGTGAGTTTGATGGAATGGTAATACATCCTATGAGGGAAAATGAGCAAATCATTCTACTGGAAGCAAAAAATACTTCAGATAATCCATCATATGCAAAGAAATGCCTATCTGAGAAACTCGATAAATTAAATTTTGAATACAAGAAGGATTTCATAGAAATTTGCAGATATGATGCTCTTCTTAAGTTATCTATTTAGAGTTCATGCTAATAAAATACCAGCCACTACAAGCAGTTATGCCTGATAGTGACTGGTATCTTGCTGCTTCCGCTTTAAGTTATTTATTTTTTTAATCTGTAAGTGAACGCTTCATTCGTTCTCTCTTTTTTGTTATCTACTGATGCATAATCAAACCTTATAAGAACTATAACGATAATTTATATTGAAAGGGCGAAAATTTTGTTGTACTATTGATATAGTAACAGTAAAGCGTGGACAGTAAAGGAGGGATATTTTGTTTAGCTTGAACGACTGCATTGGTTTTATAACCAACATTGCATCAAAAAGACTGTCAGATGAATTCAACAGAAGGCTTGAATCCTATGGAGTTACAAGAGTCAACTGGATAGCAATTTATTATATAGGCGAAAATAACGGGATATCTCAGAGAGAGCTCGCAAATAAAATGGATGTCAACGAATCTTCAATAGCAAGACTGCTGGACAGGATGGAAAAGGAAGAGCTGACTGTGAGAACAAAAGATCCCAATGACAGAAGGACTGCAAGGGTATATCTTACAGAAAAAGGTGAGAAGCTCAGAATAAGCCTCATACCTCTGGCGGAAGAGTTTCAAAATGATGTAACAAGAGGCCTTTCATCAGATGAGCTTGAAATCTTCAAAAAAGTTCTGGATAAAATGGTTGAGAATTTGTAAAAGCAGTTGACGATACCATGAATTAGTGGTATCATTTTTTCAGAAGCATACTTGCTATAGCAAATATTGTTATAGCAAACATTGCCATAACAAATATAAAAATCGGAGGAAGAATATGAAAAAAGATGTAAGAGCAATGCTGAATGACTTTACAGGCGGACTTGGAGTAATGGCAGAGACAAATGGGGAAAGCGTAAGTGCTTTCATGAATCTTCTAGGAACAAATTACGCACCAGGAGCAGTAGACGTAAAGACAAAAGAACTTATAAGTGTAGGAATAGGCGCATACAACAGATGTGAATACTGTATTGTATTCCATGTATACAAAGCTCTTGAGGCAGGCGCTACAAGAGAAGAGATAATTGAAGCAGCTATGGTATCTGTTGCATTTGGTGGCGGACCTACTATGGCATATACTGTGACTCTTCTGAAAGATGCGATTGACGAGTTTGAAAAGGATTTCAAATAGCAGATAATTCATATCCGCTTACTTATAACAACTACGGCCCTGTAACTTAAAAAGTACAGGGCAAAAATTTGAGGAGAAACAGATGGAAATAAAATTAAAGAGCATAATGGGCAAGGATAAGACCGCGACTGTTGGGAAGATAAATGTCTCAGTCGGAGATACCGTAGAAACAGGCCAGGTCATTCTTCAGCTTGAAACTAAGAAAGGAAACAGCCCTGTAAAATCTGAAATAAGCGGAACTGTAGAGGAAATACTGATTTCAGAAGGCCAGACGGTTGAGGTTGGTCAGACACTGATCTGCGTAAAGTCTGAATCTGGAGGAGCGGCTACTCCAAAGCTGGATTACTTTGCAGGAATGATAAACGGCAAAAAGGAAGACATAAATACAGACATACTTATAATAGGTGGGGGACCTGGCGGCTATGTTGCAGCTATACATGCGGCAAAAAATGGCAGAAAAGTCGTTCTTGCTGAAAGAAAGGCAATGGGAGGGACCTGCCTGAATGAGGGATGCATACCTACCAAAGCGATCGTGAAGTCGGCAGAACTCTTTGAGCATATAAAAAATGCTGATGAATTCGGGCTTGAGGTAAAAGACGCCAGAGCTGATATGAGCAAGATCATAGATAGAAAGAATTCCATAAAAGACACGCTTGTATCAGGCATAGAATACCTGATGAATAAGAATGAAATAAGAGTCATCAAAGGCAGCGCATCATTTGTCGATGAAAGGACAGTATCAGTAAAGTCAGGAAGAGATGAATACACTGTAGAAGCTGAAAATATAATAATAGCGACAGGGTCAACTTCCTCCACTCTAAAAATCCCTGGAATAGACAATGAATTCGTTATGAACAGCACGAAGGCACTTGACTGCAGGGACAATATGGACTGCGTAACAATAATCGGAGGCGGAGTAATCGGCATGGAGTTCGCATTCATATATTCCAATCTCGGAATGAAAGTAAACGTGGTTGAGTATTTTGACAGGGTTCTTACAATGGTAGACAGCGATGTATCTGAGGAAATCTGCAAAATAGCAAAGCAAAGAGGAATAGGTATACACACTGGCTCGAAAGTTACAAGAATAGGAAGAGAAGAGAATGGAAAGGCAGTGGTATTTTTTGAAAAGGATGGCACTGAAAGATTCATAACAAGTGATAAGGTGCTTGTAGCGACAGGAAGAGAGCCTGATGTTCAGGGGCTCGAGCTTGAAAATACAGGTGCAGCCGCAAATGAAAATGGCAGGGGAATAGCGGTTGACAGCGGCATGAGAACATCTGTAAAGCACATATATGCGATTGGAGACGTGAACTCGAGGATGCAGCTTGCCCACGTAGCTTCTCATGAAGGAATGGTCGCAGTGGATAACATACTTGGAAAAGATGCACATATGGATTATACGGCAGTACCGAATGTCATATTCACATCTCCGGAAATAGCGAATGTAGGACTTACGGAGGATGCGGCGCTCAGAGAAGGCCTCAACATAAGCGTAAGCAAATTTCCTTTTGGAGCTAACGGCAAGGCTCTCACCATGGGAGAGTCAGAAGGCTTTGTGAAGCTTATAAAGGACCTTGATACAGGTGGAATAATCGGAGGCGCGATTATTGGCCCCGAAGCATCCGCGCTCATAAGCACGCTCACGATGATGATCAACAGTCGCATAAGCGAGGAGGAGATAATCCATACTGTATTTGCGCATCCTACAACCGGAGAGTCGATACATGAGGCCGTACTCGGGCTTGGAAAAGGAGCCTTCCATTATCATGAATAGGTGCATCATCTCAAAAGAGAGCGACCCATATTATAATCTGGCTCTGGAAGAGGAACTGCTAAGAAATGTGGATGACGATGAGATCATATTCTATCTCTGGCAGAACTACAGAACAGTTGTAATAGGAAGAAATCAGAATCCCTTTCTTGAATGTGACATCGACCGTATGAATGCAGAGGGCGTAAGGCTCGCAAGGAGGATATCCGGTGGCGGAGCGGTATATCATGACCTGGGGAATCTAAACTTCACATTTATTTCAAAAGAGAAAAGCAGTGATATCAAGAGGCAGATTGAAGTAATAAGGGCAGCAGTAGAGAGTTTTGGAATAAATGCGCAATTCTCTGGAAGAAATGATCTTCTCTGTGATGGCAGGAAGTTCTCGGGGCACGCATTTTACAGTGAAGATGAAAACTGCTTCCATCATGGAACCCTCATGATAGATGTGGACAAGTCCATGCTGGGGAAGCTGCTGAGGCCTTCAAGGCTTAAGCTTGAGGCAAAAGGCATCACTTCTGTAAAAAGCAGAGTGGTAAACCTTAGTGAAATCTGTTCAAATATTACTGCTGAGAATATGATAGAGGCGCTGAAGGACAGCTTTGAAAGTGAATACGGAGAATTGCAGGAATATATTGAATACAGCAGGGAGAATTTTATTCCCGCTATGACAGGTAGATACAGTGATCATGACTGGATTTACGGAGAGAGTCCGATCTATGATGCTGAGATCGAAGTCGCTGCAGATTATGGCAATTTCCGAATGCTTGCTCAGGTAGAGGATGGTATTATAAAGAAGGCAAAAATCTATACAGACAGTCTTCTCAACTTTAACCACGATGAAATTGAGGCCGAGATGTCAGGGACCTATTTTCATGAAGCGGCGGATATTCTGAAACGAACAATTGAGAAACTACATGGTTTTTCCATGGACATATAATTACCAATCAAAGGCGCCTTTTCTTTTAAAGAGATGGTGCTCTTTTGATTTACATAAATGATTAGTTTGTGATATTGTAAGACTGTGAAATACAATCAGGTAAG
>JAGPKJ010000124.1 GCA_018053995.1 Lachnospiraceae bacterium
GCCTATGTCTGCCTTGCTCTATGTCTGCCTTGCTCTATGTATGCCTTGCTCTATGTCTGCCTTGCTCTATGTCTGCCTTGCTCTATGTATGCCTTGCTCTATATCTGCCTTGCTCTATGTCTGTCTACTTCTGCTCATCCCTATATCGGGCATAGTCTTCTGATAATCCGTCATCAAGTTTTCCGATCAGTTTCAGCAGATGTTCCTGCTCGTCTCGCGAAAGACACTTATCAAGTCTTTTCTCGCCTTCGTCAAAGACACTTTCCAGAAGTTTTTTAATCCTTTCACCTTCCTTGGTTAATTCGATTCGTTTTAAACGTGCGTCACCTTCTACCGCAGTCCGCGTTATATATCCTTTCTGCTCCATCATCTGCACAATGCCAGTGACTGACGATTTCGTGATCCGCATCTCTTTTTCGATATCTTTCTGAAAGACATCCACACCCTTATGATGATATAAAAACATGATGATCCACCCATTCATCATAGTCATATCATCAATGCCTTTTTCATTTGCACGCATGTGCGATGCTCTTCCGATCATTCTGTCAAGATGATGGATGGCAAATCCAATCTGGTGCTCACGCTTATTTTTTATCTCCTTTTCATTCGGCTCCGGATGAATCATCCGATCACAACAATATCTTCCATTTCCTGGCATAATGCTCCTTTCTATAGTGTAATTTCATATAATTTAGTTTCGTGTTGAACTGTTCGTTTGTGAACAGTTCGGTTGTGAACTATATACTATCTCTTAAAACCATATTTGTCAACAGTTTAACCGCAACTGCATTCAGCATGCATTCAGCATCACACTTTTCCGCTTCCTTAATGCATATGTTAGCTTCTTCCGGTTGAACATGAACTTCATCTTCAAATATTGGAAATAACAACTGAAATACCATGACTCTTTACAGATACTCATAGAAAAACCCAGATCAAAAGAATATAACAAAAATAGTATTCACGAAACTTGGAATCAAAAGAAGTAAACCATTACCTCAATACAGCCCGCCGTTCTTCTCGTGTCCAATAGTTGTCGTATCGCCATGTCCGGTGTACACAACAACATCCTCCGGAAGTTCATAGAGCATACGAAGAGACTTCATCATATCCTCCTGACTCCCTGTCGGAAAATCAGTACGCCCATATGAATCCCTAAATATCGTATCTCCATCGATCAGTATCTTCTCTTTTTCAAAATAATAGCAGCAGCTTCCGACAGTATGTCCCGGAGTCGCAATAACGCGGCATGAAAGTCCCGCTGCTTCGATAGTATCTCCATCTTTAATATACTTGTCAGGCACAACAGTATAGTCTCTGCCGAATTCTTTTGAAAGATTATTTACTTCATCTTCACACAAAGTCTTCTCCGCATCAAGCGCATATATAGGTGCCTTTGTAAGTCTGCGAAGATCATTTGCTCCCCAGATATGATCAAAATGAGCATGCGTAAGAAGAATCTGTTTTACCGTAAACCCCTTCTGCGTAAGCTGACTATATATACGTTCACCCTCGTCTGCGGGATCAAAGAATATACCATCCCCTGAATCCTCTTTATGTACAAAATAACAGTTTGTCGGAATCATTCCCAGGACAAGACATTCAACCTTAATATCACTCATGACACTGCTCCATCTTCGAACCGATATTCCCACATCATCTATGCTTATCTTTCAACTATACCTTCCACATCATTCCGGCTTATCTATCGACTATACGTGCCTTAACGTCAGCTGTTGTTTCTCTCTATATCAAGTACGCTCTCTATCTGGCTAAGCTTTTTGACAATATTATCAAGTTCATCACGCCCTGCGATCTCAAATGACATCGACAGTGTAGCCATGCCCTGTTTGCTCGTGCGCGTATTCATTGAAAGAATATCTATATTGCGCTCGGTCATAGCTTTCGATATATCATTAAGAAGACCACTCCTGTTGCGCGCATATATACTTATCTCAACAAGATACTTCTCATGATTCTTCTCGCTGCTCTCCGGCTGTGCCCATTCAGCATCGATGAGCCTCACTCTGTCTATCTCAGGTAGATTAAGGACATTTACGCAGTCCGTACGATGAATCGACACACCTCTGCCGCGCGTAACAAATCCGACTATCTCATCACCCGGAACAGGTGAACAACACTTCGAGAAACGAACCGCAACATCATGAATGCCTTTTACAACAATACCGCTGGACTTCTTGTGAGGACGCATTTTGGCTGTATTAGCACTTTCCTCTACTTCAGCCATAACCTCAGCATCCGTCATCACCTTTTTATGATCCGTATCATACATCTCGATCATACGGTTGATGATCTGACCTTCTTTAAGACCGCCATGACCGACCGCTGCAAGAAGCGCATCCCAATCCTGAAATCCGTATTTTGTCTCAATGGCTTCCTGATATTTTGCTGCAAATACCTCAGCTGTATTTACCGCATGCGCTTTGCAGTACACCTGCATAGCATCACGTCCACGAAGAACGTTATCATCTTTATTTGCATTCTTGAACCACTGATTGATCTTGTTCTTGGCCTGTGTACTCTTGACCATCGTAAGCCAGTCAAGGCTCGGGCCCTTACTGTTCTGAGATGTGATTACCTCTACTCTGTCACCGTTACAAAGCTCATAATTTATCGGAACAAGTTTGCCGTTTACCCTCGCACCGACCATCTTATTTCCCACAGCACTATGAATGCTATACGCAAAATCTATAGGCGTAGAGCCTGCCGGCAGATCCTTAACATCTCCTGTGGGAGTAAAGCAATAAACATCATCGGCAAATAAGTTCAAGTCACTCTTTAAGAGATTCATGAACTCCTTGTTATCTGACATATCCTGTTGCCACTCAAGTATCTGACGAAGCCATACAAGTTTCTCCTCTTCCTGAGTTTCAACCTTCTTGCCGTCCGCTGCTTCCTTATATTTCCAGTGAGCTGCGATACCATACTCGGCGGCCTTATGCATCTCATATGTGCGGATCTGTATCTCAAAAGGCTGCCCCGATGAACCGATCAGCGTCGTATGAAGCGACTGGTACATATTTGCCTTAGGCATTGCGATATAATCCTTGAAACGTCCCGGAATAGGCTTGTACATCTCATGGATGACACCAAGCGCCGCATAGCAGTCTTTGACCGTATTGACTATTATTCTTACGGCAAATAGATCATATATCTGATCTATCGTCTTATTCTGATTCTTCATCTTCTTGTAGATACTGAAGAAGTGCTTTATACGACCGTCTATCTGAGCCTCAATGCCCGCTTTTTCTATATGCGCGCTGACTTCCACAACGATCTGCTGAATATACTTTTCACGTTCGCTCTTTCTCGTCGCGATCTTATCGACAAGATCATAATATGCATCTGGATCCAGATATTTGAGCGACAGATCATCAAGTTCAACCTTAATCTTGGAAATGCCCAGCCTCTGAGCTATTGGTGAATATATATCAAGGGTTTCCCTTGCTATCTCCTTTTGTTTTTCCGGAGGCTGATATTGAAGTGTACGCATATTATGAAGACGATCGGCCAGCTTTACAAGAATGACTCTTATATCTTTTGCCATCGCTAAAAACATCTTACGAAGATTCTCAGCCTGCGCTTCAAGTTTTGCGCTGTTCTGATCCTTATAATGATCACCCTTGAAATCAAGTTTATCGAGCTTTGTCACACCGTCTACAATAAGTGCAACATCTACTCCAAACATCTCACGGATCTGAACATCCGTAACATTAGTATCCTCAACGACATCATGAAGAAGACCTGCCGCTATCGACTCTTTATCGAGTTCGATATCAGCCAGGATTATCGCAACACAGAGCGGATGGATAATATATGGTTCCCCTGATTTACGCAACTGATCCTTATGCGCCTCATCTGCTACATGATACGCTTTCTCAATAAGCGAGATATCATCAGATGGATGATATTTTCTGACACGTTCAATAAGCTCCTTAAAAAGCTGATCAGGGCTCTGATACTCTCTGATCTCTTCGATACGGCCATCATCCAGTATAAGTTTCTTCTCCTGCGGAGACAGATCCTTACTGTCATGAGTCGCCGTAAGCTGCTTTGCGATAGCAGAAACCGCCTCAAGCTGACTTCTTGTAGCAGCTGCGTCAGAAGACTCTGTATTATTCAGTTTTATCTCGTCCAAGACTGCATCTGTATTCTGATCTGCAGTCTTCGGAGTCATATCCGTCGCATCTGTCATAGGCACACTCCATGAAGAAAATTATATTTCATTATACATTTTTAATACATTTATGTCCACCGCAACCATTTTATTGATGCAGCTACCATTTTATTGATGCAGCTACCATTTCATTGATGCAACTACCATTTTATTGATGCAGCTACCATTTCATTGATGCAACTACCATTTTATTGATGCAGCTATATTTTGCTCAACTTCTTTCCATCATTCATATATTCCATCTCATCATTTGACTGCACATTTTCATCCGCCACTGCATTATGCATATTCAACTGATTCCTGTAAAATAAAATGTCATTCCGCTTTCCATATTTTCATGAAAAGCAGAATGACATTGTAATATGTGTATCAAAAACAGCAATTATGTTTGGATGATACGAATTACACAGTTTATTTAGATGCAGTTGTCTTCTTGGCTGTGCTTGTTTTCTTTGTAGCTACTGGCTTCTTGGCTGCACCCGTCTTCTTTGCAGCTGCAGGCTTTTTGGCTGCACTCGTCTTCTTTGCAGCTGTAGTCTTCTTGGCTGTACCCGTCTTCTTTGCAGCTGCAGGCTTCTTGGCTGCACCCGTCTTCTTTGCAGCTGCTGGCTTCTTCGCTGTACTCGTTTTCTTTGCAGCTGCAGGCTTCTTGGCTGCACCCGTCTTCTTGGTCGTACTTGCTTTCTCAAGCTTTCCCTGCTTCTCAAGGAAATCAATTATATCCTTATTTTCCGGAAGCCGATTGAGCTGAATATCGCTGTAACTGATTCCGACAAGTTCCTGAGGCTGCTGTTCATCTACAAAAGCTTCGATTATCTCATCTATGTTCTTTGAATTATCATCGACCTCATCAAGATCGTACGCGTCATATTCATATGGGCGCTCAGTCACAAATGACCTTATGCGGTTATTCTGAATGACAAATACAAAATATCTGTCGTTGTATTCTTCTTCACTTTCAGACTCCGGATCTGTAATCACATCCGTCACATAGAGATCGATTATATTCTTGCTCTTACCCTTATACTGCCAATGTTCACAAGTACTGCAGTAAATGAAATTTTCAAATCCCGACTCACCCTTGCTGTCATCTATAGTCTCTTCCAGTTCATCAACGCCCAGTTCTTCAAGATACCCTTTCATCTTCGACAGCTGAACGATATGCTGTATCCTTGATGAAGAATAGAGCATCTCAAGAATTATCTCTTTCGCATCGTTATCCCCTGTTATCGGCATTAAATATTCCATTTTTTACCTCCTATATGCTAATAGCGATCAGCTACATATATGCTAATATAGATCAGCTACAACAAGTTGCAATATTCACGTTCCAATATTCACGTTCCAACAACCTAATAATAACCCACCCAAGTCAACTAATCAACAGAATAAGCTTTATCTGACCGTTTTTTCGTTCGCATTTCGCAGCTCTGTAATCTCGGGAAACACGCGTCTTAACCATTATACTCGTTACACTTGTTATATCCGTTCTTCCCACTACTTCAGTTCTATCTGCTTACTTGTTCATCTGCTTACTTGTTCATCTGCTTACTTGTTCTACCTGCTTACTTGTTCTACCTGCTTACTTGTTCTACCTGCTTACTTGTTCATCTGCTTACTTGTTCTATCCACTTGAGGCCGCTCATACGCACTCAATATTCTTCTGATATCAAGTTGTAAATGCTCTT
>JAGPKJ010000034.1:0-9064 GCA_018053995.1 Lachnospiraceae bacterium
GAATCGCAGTGCAAACAGCGTTCCATCATCAAGCTGCTGCTGTGCGAAGTCCCTCATCACGCATCCGACGCCTAGCGATCTTCCCGCAAACTGAACGATCATGTCGCTTGTTGCGAGTTCAAACTCGGGCTTCACGTTCACTCCATGCTTGTTCAGAAACTCTTCCATGAATTTTCTCGTACTCGTATTTCCTTCCAGAAAAATAAGAGGCATCTTTTCCAGATCTTTCAGCTCCAACATCCTGTTTTTATATTGAATGAATTTTCTGCCTGCCACATATATGTCTTCTATTTCCCTGACATCAATAACATTAAGATCGGCATGCGATGTGAATGGCGTACTTATGATTCCAAAATCGATATTTCCGGTACGCAGGAAATCAAGTGTTTCCGGCGTTGGAGCATTTGAGACTTTGACCTGGATCGCAGGATATCTCTCATGAAATCTTTCAAGATATGGAAGCAGGAAGAACTGCAGCGTCATGTCGCTCGCTCCTATCCTTATCTCCCCATTTTCAAGGTTAAGTATCTGTGCCAGTTTCTTCTCTCCCATATCAGCCTGTGCGCATATCTGTTCTGCATATGGAAATAGAAGTTCTCCCTCTTTCGTCAGCTTTATTCCCTTTGATGCCCTGATAAATAACTTGCATGAAAGTGTGTCCTCCAGCTGCTTAAGTGACTGGCTTACCGCAGGCTGCGATATTGAAAGATGTGAAGCTGCACGCGTCAGGCTGCCACGTTTTGCTACTTCATAAAACAGCCTGTAATACTCAAGATTAACGTTCCCCAATTTTATTTTCCCCCATCCAGATTCCATTCGCGCCGTTCGGAGCTTTGCTCCTCATTCCCGCAATGCTCGTCAAGTTTCCATTCGTGCGAGCACAAATAAAAGGACGCAGCCTAGATACTATCCTGGCTGCGTCCCCATAGCTATCACTTACTGAGCGGGCTCTTTCTGTAGATGATATCGCTTCTCTTAGGGCCGTTAGATACCATAGTTATCGGATATCCGATCTGCTGTTCGATGAAGTTTACATAATCCTGTGCTGCCTGTGGAAGATCTTCAAACTTCTTGATTCCACGAACGTCGCATTTCCATCCGGGCATTGTCTTATATACAGGCTTTGCTTTCTCAAGCTTATATGTTACAGGGAAATCTGTCGTTTCCTTGCCATCTACGTTATATGCTACGCAGACAGGTATCTCATCAAGATATCCGAGTGCATCAAGAACTGTAAATGCTACATCAGTTGCGCCCTGCATACGGCAGCCATACTTTGAAGCTACGCAGTCATACCAGCCCATACGTCTAGGTCTCCCTGTTGTTGCGCCGAACTCACCGCCGTCACCACCGTTGTTACGAAGCTTGTCTGCTTCCTCGCCAAATATCTCGGAAACAAATGCGCCGCCGCCAACTGCTGATGAGTATGCCTTGCTTACGACTACTATCTGTTTGATCTCATAAGGAGGAACTCCGGCACCTACGCAGCCATATCCGGCAAGTGTTGATGAAGATGTGACCATAGGATATATTCCGTGATCAGGATCTTTCATTGTTCCAAGCTGACCTTCAAGAAGAATTGTCTTTCCTTCCTTAAGTGCATCATTAAGGAATGTTGCTGTATCACATACAAAAGGCTTTATGAAATCACGATACTCGTGAAGTGTGTTAAGGAGTTCTGTGGGATCAAGAAGCGGCTTATCATAAAGATACTTAAGGATAACGTTCTTGTACTCACATACATTTTCAACCTTTGACTTGAGTGTCTCTTCGTCAAAAAGCTGATTTACCTGAAAACCGATCTTGGCATATTTATCCGAATAGAACGGCGCGATTCCTGACTTTGTCGAACCAAATGCTTCCGCATTCTTCTTGTGTGAAAGTCTGTCCTCTTCATACTGATCGAACATCTTATGATAAGGCATTACGATCTGTGCTCTGTCAGAAACCTTGATCTTAGGCATCGGAACGTTCTTATCGGTTATTGACTTGATCTCATCCATGAATCTCGGAATATCAAGTGCAACACCATTGCCGATCACACTTGTAACGCTATCATAGAAAACGCCTGACGGAAGAGTATGAAGCGCAAATTTGCCATAGTTGTTAACTATTGTGTGACCTGCGTTCGCACCGCCTTGAAATCTCACAACTATATCTGCATTCTCAGCAAGCATATCCGTGATCTTTCCTTTACCTTCATCGCCCCAGTTTGCACCTACTACTGCTTTTACCATATCAGAGCCTCCATTTGAATTTATTATTGTTTCATGCACTTATATCGTGCAACCCGTAAAAATAAGGCGGATGTAAAAGATCACATCTGCCTCTCTCTTTTACTTCATGAGTATAGCAGTAATACCGTCATAAGTAAAATCAATATTATTTATATTTGTTATAAGTGCCAGTTATGCTATTCTTTCTGAAACCCCAGGAAGTGCATATAATGTATCCGGATCAATGTCTATGCATCTAGAAGCATCACGATTTCTACCGATGTCCCACGCCAGCGTATCATTCATCACTGTACATGTATCATTAAAAACACTAGTATCCATTAATGGCTTAAAAACCTCTTTATCGAGAAGCGGCAATACATCATAACAAACTATCTTTCCATCTTCAAAATAAACATATACCATGTAGTTTTCCACTGGAATTACCTGAACAACCTTTGGAGACATAATTGTTCACCTCCTCTTATACTAACGGATCTATTCCGTTCAATGGCTTTCCCTCTTTTGAAAAAAGCATTCGGCATTACAGGTGCGCTCGCACGTTATTGTACGAAAAGCAGAAACGTTGTCGTCCGCTGGTGCTAAGTGAGGTTTTTCACGAACGTAGCACCACTGCGGACGACCGTAGCGCAAGCGGTTCTGCATCGTACATAGCGCGCAGCCGCACCGGACTCACATCGCAAGCGGTTCTGCATCGTACGAAACGCGCAGCCGCACCGGACTTACCTCGAAACCTCACACTTTGATATCCGCCTTGATCCCCAGCTCGTCCTTGTAATCACCAAGCATCGGACGCACAACTTCGCCAAGATACTTCGTGACCTGGTAAGAAGCACGACCCGTATACTTTGCGGGATCCATAGTCTTTTCAAGCTTCTCCTTAGTCGTACCAAACATCGGATCCGCCGCGATAAGATCAAGAAGATTGTTCTCCTCGCCCTTGACCTTGACGTTAGCTCCGGCTTCCATGCTGAGCTCACGGATTCTCTCATGAAGCTCCTGACGGTTTCCGCCTTCCTTTACGGCATCCATCATGATATTCTCTGTTGCCATAAACGGAAGCTCTGCGCGCAGATGCTTCTCGATGACCTTGGGATATACAACAAGACCGTCAACGACATTCATGCACAGGTCAAGAATTCCATCCATTGCAAGGAACCCTTCCGGAATAGAAAGTCTCTTATTTGCCGAATCATCAAGAGTACGCTCAAACCACTGTGTTGCCGAAGTGATAGCGGGATTGAGTGCGTCGATCATAACATATCTTGAAAGAGATGCGATTCTCTCGCTTCTCATAGGATTGCGCTTGTAAGCCATAGCAGATGAGCCGATCTGTGTCTTTTCGAAAGGCTCCTCGACTTCCTTGAGGTGCTGCAGAAGTCTTATATCGTTCGACATCTTTGTGGCGCTCGCCGCAATGCCTGCAAGGACATTTGCGACACGTGTATCGACTTTTCTTGAATATGTCTGACCCGAAACCGGATAGCAGTCCTTGAATCCCATCTTCCCCGCGATCATCGGATCTATCTTGTCGACTGTCGCCTGATCCCCGTCAAACAGCTCAAGGAATGAAGCCTGTGTTCCTGTCGTGCCCTTTGAACCCAGAAGCTTAAGCGATCCAATGACGTAATTCAGGTCATCAAGATCCATAGTAAAATCCTGAAGCCAGAGTGTTGCACGTTTTCCGACTGTTGTCGGCTGTGCAGGCTGGAAATGGGTAAATGCAAGTGTAGGCTGATCCTTGTATTTGTCAGCAAAATCAGCGAGTTCGGAAATGACATTGACGAGCTTCTTGCGAACAAGCATCAGTGCTTCGCGCATTATGATCATATCGGTATTGTCGCCGACATAACAGCTCGTAGCTCCGAGATGTATGATGCCTGCTGCCTTCGGACACTGCTGACCAAATGCATATACGTGGCTCATTACATCGTGACGTACAACCTTCTCACGCGCTCTTGCAACATCATAATTGATATCATCCTGATGCGCTTTCATCTCGTCTATCATTTCCTGTTTGATTACAGGCTTGCCATTCTCTGAAAGTCCAAGTTCCATCTCTGTCTCGGCAAGTGCTATCCACAGACGTCTCCATGTCCTGAACTTCTTGTCCTCAGAAAATATGAATTGCATCTCCGGGCTCGCATATCTCTCTGAGAGCGGGCTAATATACTTATCTGTATCCATTAACTGCCTCCTAATCAAAAATAATATATCACTTCTAGCATTTAACGTAATCAAAGTGTACGTCATTATAGATTTATGTCATTCTAGCTTCACGTCATAACAGTTTCACATCATATCAGTTTCATGTCATGATGTTTCACAAAACATATCTTAATGCATTATGCTTTATGTTACAGTACCACCACTCATACCGTAGTCACGATCACTCGTCAAACTGCCCTCTGATATCTTCTTTCGGTGTCTCTACCGGATACTTTCCTGTAAAACATCCTTTGCAGATTCCGAGACCATCTACCATCTCTTCAAGCCTGTCGGTTCTCAGATACGCCAGTGAATCAGCTCCGATGATCTTGCATATCTCATCTACCGAGCGCTTGTACGCGATAAGCTGATCACATGCCGGAATATCAGTCCCGAAATAACACGGCCACAAGAACGGCGGTGAACTCACGCGCATATGCACCTCTTTAGCACCTGCATCACGCAGCATCCTTACGATTCTGTCTGATGTCGTACCGCGAACGATCGAATCGTCGATCATTATTATTCTCTTGCCGCGCACTGCTTCGCGAAGCGCATTGAGCTTGACCTGAACCGAGCTTTCACGTGACTTCTGCTTAGGCTTTATGAAAGTACGTCCTACGTACGTGTTCTTGACAAATGCCTGTCCGTACGGGATTCCAGACTCCAGTGAATAGCCATAAGCCGCACAGTTCCCTGATTCCGGCACTCCGACTACAAGATCCGCGTCTACCGGCGAATCCTTTGCCAGAAAACGTCCTGCCTTTATCCTTGAATTATAGATGCTCACACCATCAAAGTAGCTGTCCGGTCTTGAAAAATAGATATATTCAAATACACATCTTGCATGTTCCTTCGCGGATACGCACATGCTGCGATCAGATTCGATTCCATTTTCCTTGGAAATAGTAACTATCTCTCCAGGTTCTACGTCTCGCACAAATGTAGCACCTATCGTATCAAGTGCACATGATTCTGATGAGAGCACATATGCATTTCCTATCTTGCCGATGCATAGCGGTCTGAACCCCTGCGGATCGCGGGCGCCTATAAGTTTTCGTGGTGACATGATGACAAGTGAATAAGAACCGACTAGCTTGCGGCAGGCAC
The DNA here is from genome assembly GCA_018053995.1 of Lachnospiraceae bacterium. GTDB lineage: Bacteria > Bacillota > Clostridia > Lachnospirales > Lachnospiraceae > JAGPKJ01. The sequence goes on from JAGPKJ010000034.1 coordinate 5,556, forward strand.
GGCCGACAGCTTCTTCGACTGTCTTTGAATTCAGTCTTTCACGGGCGATATGATATGCGATGACTTCCGAATCGATCTGTGTCTGGAAGATCGCACCCGTATATTCGAGTTCGCGCCGCAGCTGCGGTGCGTTTACAAGATTACCATTATGTGCAAGAGCAAGCGTGCCCTTGACGTAGTTCAGTACGAGAGGCTGTGCATTCTCTCTCGTGGAGCTTCCGGCCGTCGAATAACGCACATGCCCTACTCCAATATCTCCCTTTAACCTTTCAAGTATCTCCGGTGTGAACGTCTCATTCAGAAGTCCCATATCTTTGGAACTCATCACCGTCTTGGACGGACCGTTCGTATCGCTTACCGCGATACCGCAGCTCTCCTGTCCCCTATGCTGAAGTGAATAGAGTCCATAGTATATCTCGGACGCTACATCCCCTCCATCGAAGTCATAGACTCCGAACACACCACATTCCTCACCTGGTTTATCCTGGAAAAGATCAGACATTATATACCTCTTTGATTTCATGCAAATGAAAAGTCCGCGGTTACATTTATCGCTGCGATGCATAACAACCTGACACGCAGCACACTCAGTATAGTTCACGCATTTCTCAAAATCAAATACTCATGTTAATTTCTACATTGTGCATGAAAAGTTGGAAAATAGAAGGGATTTTCAGTCAATTTTTATCTTATTTTGCCATGCCCTTGTCATACTCGTCGACCATAGCCATGATCTCAGACGCATACCTTGGATAGCTGTGTGCAAGATCCGACACTTCTTCCTTTGCCTTTGCCGCTACGACCTCACGGTTATAATCCATACGGCGGCGCAGAGACTGCCTGCGAAGAAACAGATTATGCCTTATCTCCACCATTTCATTATGATCCAGAAGGGCTTTAGTCTGATCCAGCCAGATATCAGTATCGTACAGATTATACCTTCGAAGTATGCTGAGAAGCTCCTTTTCATTTTTATCAAGTTCAAGCTCAGTCTTTCTGAACCTCTCACGCTCTTCAACTTCCTGCTGATACTTTTCCCAAAGCACACTGAATTCGTCAGCACTCTTGACATCATATTTCATATAAAGATATTCGAGAAGATTTGTATTGTTCACGTACCTTATCTTGACAGTATTTTGCAGTTGTACAAGTCTGTTCCTCTCGTGATTCAGGCTCTTAAGATCAGCCTGCGCCTCATGATTTCTTAGATAGAGCACCACATAAAATATCGCCGAGACTCCTCCTGCTATGATATATCCCCACTGCGTATCCATATAAAATCCATACTGCATCACAAGCAATATCACAAGCAGCACACACACGGTAACAAGACCCATTATCATCATAGCTCTTGTGTCACTCAGGATATGATTTATCTCATGCCTGCGGTATGCGATCGCATGCCTCTCGCCATCAAGTGTCTTCAGATCCGACTTGATCTTCTTCTGGTATTCCTCAGCCTCAAACAGCTTCCTGCTGCCATCATCCGCATCCTTCTCGACAGCAGCCATTTTTTCAAACTGCTCATCAGTCATACGGCTCTTTCTGGCACCGATCTTCGCACGATCACTCTGCATCCTGACAACATTATCAGCCGCCTTGTTCAGCTCATCGCGCTCCGATTTCGGAAGGGCTTCGATCTCTTCCATATCGCGCAGATATGATGTGACCATGTTATATTCATACGTAAGGCTGTCTATCTCTTTGGACGCATCAGCCATCTGCTCAAGACACCCTCTGACATATTCCCGTCTCTGAACAGTATCATGAATATCAACATTGTTGCGGGCATAGACCACCTGTTCCCAGTCATTACTGCTGTCGTCCTGCTCGTCATCATATTCACTTCGATTCCTGTGGAATCTCTCCCGAAGGCTTTTTAATAACTGCATCTGCCTGTACCATCTCTCTGTATCTGTCTTTCAGTCCAACCGCGATTCTGTCAATCTCCGCATAATACGGTCCCGGATTGCCAGATGTATCACTTCCGTCTTCCCTCATGACCTTCAGCGTAAAGAGCATCCTGCTCTCATCCGTCGTATCAAATTTTTCACGGATCCCTCCGATCATACCTTCCACTTCAGACGATGCATCCATATATTCACTGTGTTCCGAAATAAATGAGATGTAATCTTCGTCTCTCATATCCATCCGTTTCGATACAAGGTACATTTTGAGCGCATCGTCGTCTTTTATGCATTTGTACGATTCCATAAAGCTTTCCTGCGCTCCCTTACAATTAAACAGGTGCATCTGTGCAGATCCCATATCATATAATATCTGCGACTTCACACTCATCTCATTTTCCGGAAGTTCCGATATTATCTTCTCATATGCCTGCAGAGCATCCGCGTATCTTCCTTTGTCAAATAAGAAATCCGCCTTAGTCCTGCCTCTTTCAGCTGACGTCTTTCCGGAATTATCACGTATCGTTCCTTCTATCTGCGCTATCTCCTCACGCGTCTGATACCCCGTATACTCCAGGATCAGTCCGGCAAATGCTGCAGGCGAACCATTGCTCCTCACAATTCGCATAAGTTCCGCCCCGAGGTCATGAAGCCCGCACTGCGCGTCGATCCACTCCGCCAGCTTTCTGTCAACGATATCGCTGTCGATAAGATATGCCTCATTCTGGATGCAGAAGCACAGCTCCTCCACCGAATAGACATTTATGAGCATTTTATTAAAATAATATGGCACTTCGGCGAGTCTGCCGAGGCAAAGTTCCGGACATCCCATCTTCTGTTCCTTTTTCAATCTGATTCTCTACTGATCCAGTCTTATAATGAATTCCTGCTTCTGACCTGATGACGGAAATATCTCTCCGAACCCCATATCCGTGACGGTCACTTTTACTTCGTATATTGATTTCATGGTAAATGAGATATGTATGCGTGTTGTCCTGGGCGGTCGCTCCGGAATATCCCTGATAGTCAGTACCTCTGTGTGAACTTTCTGCCCGTCAAGCGGTGTCACGATCACCTGTATCGTCTGATCATCACCCATAATGCAGTCCGTTTCCATCTGAGCATCATACCATGTCGTACCGGCATCAAATATCGAAAAATATTCCTCGCGTCCCTGATCAAAGACATTGATTCCTACATTTGCCCTCAGCTTATCACGACCAAGGTAAATGTGTGACGCACTTTCAGCCGACGGTTTTCTCATATCCATAAGGCAGAAGCACGCTCCTGTACTAAAGAGGTTATTTCCCTGAAAGACCCTGCGCCCGTTACTGCACAGCACCTTCAGCGACTTTTTCATCCACTCTTTCTTAAAACCTTCTCCAAGCAGATATACGCATGACTGCGTATTTCCCGCGCATACGTCCTCAAACAGCTTCTCAAATCTCGTGTCAAGTGAGGCAAGCGCATCTTCACTGTCTTCCGTGGGCATGACTGGAAGTAACAGCCCTTCAGCCATACTTTCGTTGATTATAACAACAACCGGCGTCTTCTGCGTGTTACGGTTCATAACATATATATGCGCCCGCTCACCATCATAAA
>JAGPKJ010000034.1:9164-19960 GCA_018053995.1 Lachnospiraceae bacterium
CTGTCTTCCGTGGGCATGACTGGAAGTAACAGCCCTTCAGCCATACTTTCGTTGATTATAACAACAACCGGCGTCTTCTGCGTGTTACGGTTCATAACATATATATGCGCCCGCTCACCATCATAAAGACATGATATGACGTCCTTATTCCAAAGTTCATGCGGCTGGTACATCATATAATGAAAAAAGCTTTCCGCATAATCCTGAAAATAGATACTTGTCTTGTCAAGTCCAAGATTCTTCGATATCCCGTCAAGTATCCCGATCATCCTGTCATCAAGAGATTCAACCGTGAACATTATACTGTCGATTTCATCCAGTCCACATATAGATGACAGTATTGAAAGCGAGCGTTTGATAAAGAGTGCCAGAAGTGCCGACGGATCATATTGTTCCCCATCTACCTCTATCTTATCACCGCTTCTTGCCTTATCAAGAAGATGATCGACCTTGACGATCGAATCAGTATCTGCCATCTTCTCTGCACTGCGCCCATAGTACCACTGATTTACCCCTACACGCTTACAGAGTACCGTCGGTATGCCAAATATCTCTTTCCCCGTCACGACTGCTGCACTCTCAGGCTTTTCCATGCCCTGTTCGATGTAACTGACCTGTGCATAATCCCGCCCGAGTTCGTAGCCCGCCATTATTTTCTTTTTCACACCGGCGATTCCTGCTATATGACCAAATAACATCATTTTCTCCTGAATATCTGTGAAATAATATAACCCCTGCGGAAATACTCGCCAAGCAGGTTATCTACCGTATCATAATCGTGAAGATTCCTCGCTATCATAATACTGTTCAGATCCGAGAATCTGCTCTCCGTAGGCTTCGAATCTATGTCGCTTCTGCTAAGCGTTCCGCTGTCCGTAAGCTGCTCATTACCGCTATCATTCTGCGTGATGTAATACTGTAACTGCTCTCCGAAGAAAATAACAAAAGTCCTTACGAAAAATCCTTCGTATATCTCCTGCATATTCTCTGAAGAATAATCTCCTGCCTCGCCTTCATCCTGTTCGAGGACATAATGTATCCTTACACAGCTCCCGTGTTTTGCATGATATCCTATGATCGTTTTATCAGAATACTGCATCATAAATGGAAGATAGTCAGCAAACTGCCTGTAGCATGGAAGGACTATCCCGTTCTTGTGCTGTTCAACAAGAAATCTCTTTATATTTTCCCTGACAGCATCATCTATCTCAATAAGGTTTTCTGAGTAATACTGTACATATGCCAGTCCACATACGATTGGAAGTGTTATCTCACTCGCTGCATATTCTCCTATAAGTCTGAACAGCTCTGCATCCATCACACGTTCTCTGACGAAGCTGTCGTAACAACACTGTATAGCCGTTGCTCTGACAACATCGTCGTCACTTACATTGCGATGTCTGTAATCTTTCAGTATCTCCCAGCGTTCTGCGATATATGAGCCTGTGTAGAGCATCTGCTCAAGTATCCGCTTTTCAAGCGGTCTTGTGTCCACATTATAATTCATTGCCGATTTCCAGATATCGCGCATATGACGTATACTTCCGCTGTAATCCGACACAAGAGCATTCAGCGTACACTCATCGTATTTTCCTTTTGAAAGTGCCCATGCCATATACTGCTGAAGTATCCTGTCATCCGACATATCCGGATGCTCTTTCAGTATCTCGCTGCAGAAACACAACACCGCGCCTGGATCTTCGCTGTCCTGCGAGGTATACTGCATCCATTCGTAGGCTTTATCGCTCATACCCCGCTTTACAAAATAAAATATGATCTCGGCGATATTGTCACTGTCCACCATATCAGGAGTCAGCATAGCGAGAAATGTATCTAACTCCTCGATCATGTCATTATCATAATAATACTTTATAAGTTTCAGGCACAGATCACGCATGAACGTCCTGTTGAACTCAGGTGATACCGCCATGCGACGAACGCGGCTTACGTTTTCTTCCGTCACATTCATGTAGGTTTTTCCTGAGTAACACATGAAATCATCAAGACCGGGATCATTTTTCACTATACCTGATACATGTATCTTCTCACGTGCAGGATTTATAAACTCTTCAAGGCTGTACTCTATCGTATTTGTAAATCTGTTACCATCATAATCTTCAAGTATTATAGAAACTGACTGATCATATATCGGCAGGAATGCATGCCCTCCCGAAACAGGCACTTGCACCATCTCAGAAAGATGCATATGAGACACATACACATTCCTTATAGATTCGTCACTCGTAGTCAGCTCATTTATAAACATGACCTTCGAAAACTTCTCAGCGATATGTTCCGTAAACTGGTCATTGTCGATCACATTGCAATACAGATACGCAAGATTTCTGCTGATCTTCTCATTTTCAAGCATCTCTGATGTAAACTGGGAGATACGTGGATGATACTGTGCAAACAGTTCCGGCATCTCTTCCTGGCGCTTCCACACATAAGCGTACAGGAATGCAGTGATATTTTCTTCAAGATTGCTCTGGTATGAAAAATACATAAGTACCATGCGTGGTATATCAATATCTCGTTCCTGTGGAAATGACATCATATAATAGTCAAACAGATTAGTTATCCTTAGTTCACGTTCGACTCCTTTTGAATACCAGTCAAATGAGTCTGAGTCTGTTTTTCCGGATTCTATCAGCTGTGAGCATATCATTGAAAGTATCTCGTCATCCGGCAGTTGCAGATAACTTATCTCAAGTACCTTGACTATCTGCTTCGAACTTTTTCTTATGCGCTTTGCAAGAAGGACAAACTGTATAAGTATATCCCTCGTCATCATTCCATTTTTTGCTGCAAATCCCAGTACGGATAATTCATAATTATCAAGCCTTGTAAGAAGTGTTGGCGTCCTTGCGAGCAGTCTGCACGCCTCAGCATACATTACCGGGCTGCTGCACCCACGCGAAAGCTGTTCTTCTATAAACAGCCATTTTCTGGTTGGACTTGTTGAAAATTCCTCCGATATCTGCGTAAGAAGAAAGGCGATACGCCAGCTTTCACTGTTTGCTGTATATAGAGATGATATCTCATTTGCCGCCTTAAATGTGATTTCCGTATTCTGTTCAACAAGTGCTCGAAGATACATACGATAGCATTCTGTCTCAGGCGTACTTTTTGTTGGATCCTCTTCTTCCAGCTCCAGCCTGTCGAGAATCCATCTTGCTTCATTCAGCTTATCCTCTGTGATAAGTATCTGTACCTTATAAAGCTGTGCTATCAGGTTCTCTCTGTCGATCTCCAGCATCCTGTCGACTATCCTGTCGCTCTGGGCAAGCCACGTTTTCTGGCTTATCTTCCTCGAACGGGCAGCAATATAATACTTCATGAGTTCGATCGTTAATTCTTCATTCTCTCGGCGTATTTTGTGCACCGAACGCATATCATATCCATTCTCAATATTTACCGGGATATGAATCGTATCATGACAGTATAATATCCTTATCTCGCCACAATTCAGTCCTGCATGAAGTTTTGAATTATCTATCACATATGCGAGCTGATACTCATTTCCCAGAAAGTCTCTGTCAGTCGCCTCGTTATGCTCAAGCTTTATAAAATCCCCGTCTGTCTCAAATCTAAGATAGATATATCCCCAGCCATTGCTTTCTATCCGCATGATATGGTTCATATTATCAAGCGGGTTTGAGATCCTTATCTCATCTGTCTCAGGGATAAATTCGATCTTTCGTTTTTTATTGATCTCTATAAGAAACTCTTCCATGTTGTGGCTACTGCCAGGCACACCTGAAAGACCTTTATATGCTGCATAATACTGTTTATCCGCATCACAGAAAATGCTCTCAAACTCTTTTGAATAGAAGAGTTTAAGCGCTTCATCCCAATTTGATTTTGCCAGATTAACGAAGTGGAAAAGATTTCTGATAGGACCAAGGCTTGAATCCATCACTTCTACGGTAATATGTACCGTAAACGGGATCATGTATTCACCTTGATTTGATACGATGATAAACTGACCTTTAACTGTCTGACCGGCACCTATGCATTCTGTATGGAAACGGTATCCTATCTCATCCTGCGTCCCGCTGAATGAATCTGTCAGACACTCCATCCGTGTATCTGTCGAATACACTCTGCCTTCTGTCACAATGCCTTCCGGTGCATAAAGCGTAATTGACCCGTCGAATGTTCCGCCTGCCGAAACCTCCGCCTCAACTCCTGCGCATGAAAACTCTAGTGTCCCGTTTTCTTTTTTATACTGTCCTTTGAGGATATTCTCAATGATGTCAGCCACTTGACGCTCCGAAAAGTTTTTTTACAACCTACATCACAGTATATCATTATCTATCATCCACGTGCAACAAGTTGCTTGTTTTTTCACGCACGAAAAAAGCCCCCGGAAATCAGTGATTCCCAGAGGCTTTTGAATTTATTCTTTGTCACCTGCAAGCATCATCATGATGTCGTTCGTGCGGGTTACGAAACGAGCCATCTCGTCAGGCTCAAGCGGAGCCTGCTGCAGCATTCCCAGATCATAGAGCTGTTCACAGATCATCTCTGTGTTCGCGCCTTCTTTATGATCAAGAATGTACTGGACAAGCGGATGCCCTGCATTCAGGATAAGCGTCATGCCTTCCTTCTTCTGCGGTCCCATATCAAGACCCTGTGAAGCATACATCTTCATCATATCCTGCATTCTGCGCGTTTCCTCGGACAATGTGACCATCGACGCGATCTTCTTATTCTTGAGCTTCTCGACCTTGATCGTAACATCATCCTTCTTGATGTATTTCTTCATGACATTTTTGATCTCTTCGGCATGCGATTCAAATTCCTTGTCAGCCTTCTTGCTCGTCTTTGTACGAAGAGCTTCGCTCACATCAGCGTCGATTCTCTTGAACTTGATACCTTCGTTCTTTGCTTCCAGCTGGGAGATGAAAGGCTGGTCGATGTTCTGATCGAGTATCATCGCATCCATACCGGCTGCCTTGAACATGCCGATATACTGTCCCTGCTGCTTCGCATCTGTTACATAGTAGATTGTCTTTTCTTTCTTCTCTTCCGGCTTCTTATCTGTATCTGCTGTGTCTGACTTGTTCTCTGCTTCCTTATCGGCATCAGCCTTTTTCTCGCTGCCCTCTATCTTATTTCCGTCTTTATCGACTACGTCAGCTTCGACCTTATTTCCATTCTCATCAGTAGCAGGCTCAGAACCTTCGGTCTCAGAATCGTCGTCACTCTTATTTACCTCAAGTGCTTCAGGAAGTGTAAGGAATTTGCCGTCAAGGTTCTCAAAAAGGATGTAGTCATTCATCTTCTCACAGAACTTGTCATCCTTCAGGCAGCCGTACTTGATGAAAGGACTGATATCATGCCAGTATTTGTCATAATTTTCCTTATCAGTCTTGCACATGCCGGAAAGCTTCTCGGCAACTTTCTTCGTTATATATTCCTGAATCTTCTTGACCGTTCCGTCGTTCTGAAGCGCACTTCTTGATACATTGAGCGGCAGATCAGGACAATCGATAACGCCCTTTAAAAGCATCATGAATTCAGGAATCACTTCCTTGATATTATCAGCAACAAAGACCTGATTGTTGTAAAGTTTGATCTTTCCTTCGATCGATTCGTACTCCATATTGATCTTCGGGAAATAAAGTATCCCCTTCATATTGAACGGATAATCCATATTCAGATGTATCCAGAAGAGCGGCTCTCTGTAATCGTTGAAGATCTTGCGATAAAATGCTATATATTCGTCTTTTGTGCAATCGCTCGGTGCTTTTGTCCAAAGCGGCTTTGTATCGTTTATAAGTTCCGGTCTCTTGATGATCTTGTATTTCTTGGGATCACCGTCCTTCTCCGGCTTTACTTCCTCAACTATGATATCTTCAGGTTTCTTCTCTTCTTCTGTGACTGTCTGTGTCTCTTTAGTATCCTCGACTGAAAGATATATCTCTGTCGGCATAAATGAGCAATACTTCTTAAGGACTTCACTTGCTTTATATTCATTGCAGAATTCAAGGCAATCATCATTCACATGAAGAGTTATCGTCGTACCGACATCCTTCTTGTCGCCGTCTGACATATCAAATGTGTCGCCGCCGTCGCATGTCCAATGAACCGGCTTTGAATCTTTCTTATATGACAATGTATCGATATCAACGCTTTCCGCTACCATGAATGCCGAATAGAATCCAAGGCCGAAATGTCCGATTATCTGATCCTCATTAGTCTTATCCTTATATTTCTTGAAGAAATCTGAAGCTCCGGAAAATGCGATCTGATTGATGTATTGTTCAACTTCGTCAGCAGTCATTCCAAGACCGTTATCTATGACCTTTATCGTCTTCTTATCCGGATTGAGTTTTATGTCAACCTCAGGCTTATATCCGTCCGGAAGTTCATACTCACCCATCATGTCGAGTTTCTTCAGTTTTGTTATCGCATCGCAGGCATTTGATACGAGCTCTCTGTAAAAGATATCGTGATCCGAATAAAGCCATTTCTTGATTATCGGGAAAATATTATCGCTGTTGATCGATAGATTACCTTGTTTCTCTGCCATTACTATTCCTTCTTTCTATATTTTAAAATCATCACTTCAAACCCGATCTCACACTCATGCAAATAAAAGGACTTACATATATAGTCTTTCAGGTTTGCCTTTTCTTTCAACATTTACAAGTGTAATGCGCTCCAAAATGAAAGTCAATACAAAATTAGCACTCATTTATCATGAGTGCTAGTAAAAGTCTGTTGATTCAGTTTCTATGCGGTTTCCCGTAATAATTAATTTTTTATAAAATACTTTGAATATACGTCAAAGAAAGAATCTGTCGTTATCTTTGATTTTTCGTCAACCACGGTTTTATCCCACAATTTCTCATTGAGTGCCCGTGTCAGCGGCTTTGCAAACAGATCATATTCCTTGCTGAACGCATCCTGCTTTTTTTTCTTTGCGATATTTACCTTATTTGCTTCAGTCTGATCCTTATCAAATGGTGTGATACACTTAATGATCCTGTATCCGTCCTCTGTCTCGACAACATCGCTGACTTCGTCTGTTCCAAGATTAAATGCCGCATCTTCAAACTTTTGATCGACCTGACCTTTTCCAAAGGAGACTACAGCCTCATCTGCCTGATTGTACTTACGTGACAGAGCGTCAAAATCGCCTCCTGCCTTCAGTTCAGAGCTTATCTCCTCACATTTCTCTTTTGCCTTCTCTTTAGCCGCCTCATCGAATTCAACTCTTTTTCCTTTGGTGGAAACCGAATACGTCATGATAAGTATCTGTCTGACTGTTATCGTCCTTGCTTCATCATCACTTACTTCAGGGTTTATATCTTTGATTATAAATGTGTATACCTTATCAGCCAGTGCATATTCCCTGTACATTGTCGTAAGTAATTCTTGCGTAATCCCGGATTCTTCGATCTCATCAGCAGTCAGCGACTTATAATACTCCTCTGCTGCCTTGACTGCATACTTTTCATCGTCCGCATCAAGTTTGACCCCGTACTTATCTGCCATCAGGTTCATTGTCTTGATCTTCGTGATCTTAGCCAGCGCATTCTGCCTTATACTTTCGTCGAATGTGACACCGCCTGTCTTCGTATTCAGGATTTCTTTCCCGTACACCCCGATATATCTGTTCCGCATGTTGTAGATATAGACCATAAGCTCGGGCTTCAAGCAGCTGATAGTCTCTATCCTGAATATTTCGTTTTTCTTGAATCCTGCTGTCAGCACAACATTGATCTTACCGTCGCTGCTATCAGCAGTCTCATCTGCCCCATCCTCTGATTTTCCTGCATATGTTCCTTCCAGGCTGCCATAAAACCCGTCTGAATTCCCATCAGAAAGCGTTCCTGAAGCAGCGGATGCAGATTCCGTCTGATCTTTATTTTCCCAGAACTTTAGAGAATCAATACTGCAGGCACAAAGCTGCGTTGCAAAAATAGTGATCAGAAACAGACAGAAGAAAGTCCGAATGCACTTTCTTCCGCTGCCGTTCTTGCCCATCATTGTAGAGTTTTTTTTATCTCTGGTCTTATTTGTCATGCTTCCATGCTTTTCATTATACTTCTGGCAACGCTGAGTCCGTTTGCTGATGCCTGCTGAAGACCACGCGTAACGCCGGCACCATCGCCGATCGCACGAAGTCCACTGATGCTTGTCTCAAAGTCCTTGTTGACAACAACCTTGTTAGAATAGAACTTTACCTCTACTCCATAAAGAAGTGTCTCATCACTCGCTAGTCCAGGTGTTACCTTGTCCAGCGCATAGATCATCTCCTCGATATCGACCATGATCCTGTGCGGAAATACAAGTGAAAGATCGCCAGGCACTGCATCCGGAAGTGTAGGGATCAGATTGTTTCTGCACAGTCTCTCCTCATTAGTCCTTCTGCCTCGCTTGAAATCGCCAAATGTCTGAACAAGGATTTTGCCACCGCACAGCATGTTAGAGAGCTGAGCGATCATCTTACCGTATTCGATAGGAGTTTTGAACGGCTTTGTAAAATTCTTTGAAACAAGTATCGCAAAATTAGTGTTATCTGTCTTGTAATCCTTTGATTTATATGCGTGTCCGTTAACAACCGCCAGACCGCCGTCATAATATTCTGTAGAGACTTCACCTGAAGGATTCGTGCAGAATGTACGTACTTTATCATCAAAAGTAGGCGTGTGATAAACAAGCTTTGCCTCATACAGATTCTCATTCAAAAACTGCATGATCTCGTCTCTGACCTCTACTCTGACTCCGACATCGACAGTTCCCGGTGTCGTCTGTATCCCGATAGATTCGCAGATATCCTTAAACCAGTCGGCGCCTTCACGTCCGACAGCTGATACTATCTCTCCGGCAAAGAACTTGTCTCCCTTATCTGTCTCAACTCCAACTGCTTTTCCGTCTTCAACTATGATATTCTCAACCATAGTATCAAACATCATCTCAACACCTTCCTTAGCGAGGTGCTGCTGAAGCTTCTCATATATCTTGTATCCTTCCTCTGTCCCAAGGTGACGTATCGGACATTCGATAAGCTTAAGGTTCGCATTTATCGCCTTACGCCTTATTTCCCTGATCTCCTTCTCCTTATCAATGCCATATACACTCTTGTCCGCACCGAATTTCAGGTAAATAGAATCTGATTCATGGATCAGCTTTTTCGTTGCATCATATCCAAGTATCTCCGGCAGATTACCGCCGACATCCGGTGAAAGCGAAAGCTTCCCATCTGAAAATGCTCCTGCCCCGGCAAATCCTGTCGTTATCGAGCACGGCTTACATCCGGCGCATACTCCGGTTGTACGTTTCGGGCATACTCTTTTTTCGATCGTACGTCCTTTCTCGATCATAAGGATCTTAAGATCAGGTTTCTTATCTTTCAGCTCATATGCGCAGAAAATCCCTCCGGGACCTGCGCCTATTATTATCACATCATATTTGTTATCTGCCATATATAACCCCTTTCGTCCTATGCGATTATCCGCATCAAGTCAATGCCTATATCAGTATACCTTCATGATGATGCATAAGCAAGAAATACCCACCGTCACAATATGTGGCAGTGGGTATCTAAATACTATCATCATTTACTGACGCACTTTTGTAACGGCGCCAATCTGTCTGTGATCTATTTGATAACCTGGATCCAACCCTCAGGAGCTTCTATCGATCCCATCTGAATACCTGTCAGTGTATCATAAAGCTTCTGTATGATCGGTCCCATCTTCTCCATGCCTGACGGGAATGATATCTCCTGTCCGTGATCGACTACCTTGCCTATCGGAGAGATGACTGCCGCTGTTCCGCATAACCCGCACTCAGCAAAATCCTTGACTTCATCGAAATAGACTGTTCTCTCTTCCGCTTCAAGTCCAAGATAATTTTTTGCTACATAGAGGATAGAACGGCGTGTTACTGACGGAAGAATGCTATCCGACTTTGGTGTAACTACCTTGCCATCTTTAGTTACAAATATAAAGTTTGCTCCGCCTGTCTCTTCAACCTTTGTACGTGTTGCTGCATCAAGATACATATTCTCTGCATATCCTTCTGCATGAGCAGTTACGATAGCATGAAGGCTCATCGCATAATTTAGACCAGCCTTTATGTTTCCTGTACCGTGCGGTGCCGCACGATCATAATCACTGACCTTGATCGTTATCGGCTTTGCGCCGCCCTTAAAATAAGGTCCTACAGGTGTAACCAGAATTCTGAACTGATATTCATCGGCAGGCTTTACACCGATGACCGGTGAACTTGCAAACATGTAAGGACGAATATATAATGTTGCACCTGAACCATACGGCGGAACAAAATCCTCATTTGCACGTACTGTATCTATAATCGCCTGAACAAATCTTTCCTTAGGGAAAACAGGCATTTCAAGTCTCTTGCAGCTGCCGATCATACGCTCTGCGTTCTGATCCGGGCGAAAAGTCACGATATGTCCGTCCGCTGTCGTATATGCTTTCATTCCTTCGAAACACGACTGTGAATACTGAAGGACTCCTGCGCACTCACTGATGACGACCTTGTCATCGGATGTGATCGTACCGTCATCCCATGCTCCATCCTTATAATTTGCAACAAATCTCTTGTCAGTCTTCATGTAAGCAAATCCAAGATTTGCCCAGTCGATATCCTTCTTAGCCATGTAAACTCCTTCCATACCGGAAATAAAATTAATCTTATGATGTAAGTGTCATCGAGTCATGATGCTGCAAATTTCTCTACACCGCTTCTGTAAACACTAGTAATCCGATTATGTATATGTGCAGAACTCGCTCATTTCTCCGGTATTCATC
>JAGPKJ010000125.1 GCA_018053995.1 Lachnospiraceae bacterium
CGGCACCTAGTTCATCGAAGAGGCACAGGCTGTCTGAGCCTGCATTATCAAGTATATGAACGATATTAGTCATATGCGAAGAGAACGTACTGAGACTCTGTTCAATGCTCTGTTCATCTCCGATATCTGCGAAGACTTCATCAAATATTGAAAGTTCTGAACGGTCTGCTGCCGGTATATGAAGCCCGGCCTGTCCCATAAGAGTAAGAAGACCGATCGTTTTTAATGAGACAGTCTTGCCGCCTGTATTGGGACCTGTTATGACGAGCAGATCAAATGCTCCGCCAAGTGAGATATCTATGGGGACAACTTTTGAAGAGTCTATGAGCGGGTGACGCGCTTTGCGCAGATCTATGCGGCGGTCATCATTGAACACCGGACGCGTGGCATTTTCATCCATTGCAAGAGATGCTTTGGCAAATACAAAATCCAGGTGTCTCATGCAGTCGTAATTTGACATAAGCTCATCTGTGTGCAGGGCAGTCTCAGCACTTAGGATACCGAGAATAACAACAATCTCATTTTTCTCCTGAACCTCAAGTTCACGCAGATTGTTATTAAGTTCGACACATGATGAAGGTTCGATAAAATATGTCGATCCTGTTGAAGACTGGTCATGTACGATTCCGGGGATCTGAGCTTTACTTTCGGCTTTGACAGGTATGCAGCAGCGGTCATCACGCATTGTGATAACACAGTCCTGAAGATACTGACGTCCGGATCCCGAGATTATGGAGTTCAGCTGTGAGTGGATCTTTTCGCTCATCTGGGCTTTGCTTCGTCTGATCGATTTAAGTGTTGCAGATGCGTCGTCGGCAATCTCATCTTCTGAGATGATGCATCTTCTTATCTCAGAAGATAATGTAGTGAGAGGTTCAAGGCTGTCGAAATACCCGTTTAATGAATCACCGGCGGAGGTGTTGTCCGCTTTTGCCAATTCGGTTCTGCCATATGCTTTTACGCGCGCGGTATTTTCAAGAAGGCATGCGATAGCGATAAGATCTGATGCGCCGAGCGAACCGCCGGCGGCAAGTATCTTAGTATATTCTGTTACATCGCGAATGCTTCCAAATGAGATGCTGCCATTGCGGAACAGCCTTGCAAGGGCATCAGACGTTTCATCTTGTGCTTTCTCTATATCATTTCTATCGGTCATAGGCGAGAGGCTTCTGCAGAGGGCTTTTCCCGGTGCGGAAGCAGCCTTGTCTGTCAGAAGTTCGCGTATGCTGTCAAATTCAAGTATGTGAAGTGCTTTTGTGTTCATGGATGAAATCCTCGTGTTTAAGTTATTGCATTTGTAGCATAATCATAACACAAACGAGGGCTTTTCGCTTTCTTTACAAGAATATTCAAACAGGTTATACTTTGAATGTTCGTGACTTACAATCGTAGAAGCAGGTTTCAATAGTAGTTATTGTTTATGATGTGACGAATTGCTTCACTTTTCTTTAGAAGCTTTGCATTGTGATGCAGCAGGAAAAACAGCATGGATAATGAAAAGATGAGTACCGAAAAAAAAGCAGGTGATGCAGCGAAAACTGCAATACAGAAGCACGAGACAGCAGCAGACGTTGAGGATTTCAGTCCCGAGGTCAGTACTAAGGTCGTTCGTGAGACAATCAAACAGAAGCCGGTAAATAAGAGGAAGCTGCTGCGCCGTACGGTCATAACGGTCATACTTGCCGCAGTGTTCGGTCTTATCGCGAGCCTTTCATTTCTCCTTCTCGAACCAGTCATATCGAACTGGCTCTATCCGGAAAAGCAGAAAACGGATAACAGTGTGACTTTTCAGGAAGAGACGCAGGAGATAACCCCTCAGCAGATGTATATAACTGACAAGCAGATGGAGCAGAGCGAGCAGAAGACTGATACAAAGGACATAGAAAAAGCGATATCGGAGCTGAAACTTACAGGAGAGAACTACTCACAGCTGTATAGTGCGCTCAAGGGCGTTGTGACAGATGTTCAGAAATCGCTAGTCACAGTCACAGATGTTACGAGCGATGTAGACTGGTTCAATAATACATACGAGCACAGTGCGGATACAGTAGGTGTTATCATTGCGGATAACGATGATTCGCTCATCATACTCGCTGATGACGAGACACTGCGGGATGCCGAACAGATAAGGGTCACATTTGCAGACGGATCACAGCACGACTGCGAATCTGTGCAATATGATCCCTCGACAGGATTTGCAGTGATAAGTGTTGCAGATTCAGATATATCAGAAGATACAAGAAGTGATATATCGATAGCAGAAATGGGCAGCACAAGCTCTGTTTCTATGGAAGGAACGCCTGTCATCGCGAAAGGAAGCCTTTCAGGAGAAGGAAGTGCCGTAAGCTACGGGATCATTACATCCGAAGGGCATATACTCGACCTTCCGGATTCACAATACAGGATAATCACAACAGACATGTACGGAGCGCAGAGCGACAGCGGCGTGCTGTTCTCATCAGAAGGTAAGCTGATAGGCATCATTGACAACAGCTTTAACACAGAAGATGGAAAGTCTCTTATTTCCGCATATGCAATCTCTGATATAAAGAGTCTGATTCAGGATATGTCAAATGAGAAGAAGCGCGCGTATCTCGGACTTCATGCCACAGATGTACCTGAGCAGATCGTTTCAGAACAGAATGTTCCGGAAGGAATCTATATCACATCGATAGATATGGATTCGCCGGCTATGAAATCAGGACTTCAGAGTGGCGATATAATAGTATCAGCCGACGGCAAAGACATGGAGACATACAGTGATCTTCTTGATTACCTGAACGAGAAGAGTCCTGATGATACGATAGCTTTCAGTGCAAAACGTCAGAGCGGAAATGAATATGTAAAGGTGCCTGCCGAAGCAGTTCTTACAGAACTGAAGTAAAGGGCAGCGGAGAGGATTTTATATATGAGATATATAAGTGATTTTTCAGATGGAGACAGGATATCGGATATATACCTGTGCAAACACAGACAGTCAGCTGTCACGAAGAACGGCAAATCGTATGACAACGTCATATTACAGGACAAGACCGGCACGATCGACGCAAAGGTATGGGATCCGAACAGTTCAGGGATAGAGGATTACGACATACTTGATTATGTCGAAGTGAATGGTGAAGTATCAAGCTATAACGGTGCGCTCCAGCTTAGTATCAAGCGTATAAGAAAATGCTCGGAAGGTGAGTATGATCAGAAAGATTATCTTCCGGTAAGCCCTTATGATATTGAGCAGATGTATCACGAGCTTACAGTATTCGTTAATTCAGTAGAAAACCGTTATCTCAAGACTTTGCTTGAATCGTTCTTTGTCGATGATCAGGATTTTATAAAGAAGTTCAAGTTCTCATCAGCAGCGAAGAGCGTTCATCATGGATTTGTCGGAGGACTGCTTCAACATACTATCGCAGTCACAAAATTATGTGATTTTTACTGTACACAGTATAAGCATATCAACAGAGACCTTCTTATTACAGCGGCTCTTTGTCATGATATCGCAAAGACAAAAGAGATTTCTCCATTTCCGCTGAATGATTATACAGATAGCGGAAATCTTCTCGGACATATCGTGATGGGCGTTGAGATGATCGATGAGAAGATAAAAGATATCGACGGCTTCCCGCCGCTCCTCGCAGATGAGCTTCGTCACTGCATACTTGCCCATCACGGCGAATATGAATACGGCTCACCGAAAAAGCCGGCGATCATCGAGGCTGTCGCACTTAATTTTGCGGACAATACAGATGCCAAGATCGAGATATTCTCAGAACTTCTCGACAAGACATCATCTACAGACTGGATGGGATTCAACAGACTCTTTGATTCAAACGTAAAGCCGACGAAGGTGGAAGACTGAGCAAAAAGTTCAGTCAACGAGCTAAAGATTATTTGGAGACTGCGGCATAGATACAGTATTAATATAGCAAAGGATAAAATATCATCGAGTAAGATAAAACATACAGGTAAAAATATGGAAAAGAAATTCACAAAAAACGACAGATGTGTCGTTAAAATCGAAGACTATGGAAACGATGGTGAGGGTATAGGCCGTGCAGACGGCTATACCCTCTTTGTTAAGGATGCGGTAGTGGGCGATACAGTAGAAGCTCAGATTACGCTTCCTAAGAAGAATTACGCTTTTGCGCGCACGGTCAAAGTCATAGAACCATCTCCGGACCGCATAGATCCGCCGTGCCCGGTATGCAGGCAGTGCGGCGGCTGTCAGATACAGACGCTTTCCTACGAGGCGCAGCTCCGGTTCAAAGATAAGAAAGTTCGCGGAAATCTCCAGCGAATAGGGGGATTTTCGCCAGAAATTCTTGATAAAGTCATGGAGCCGATCATCGGAATGGATGATCCGTGGAGATACCGCAATAAGGCACAGTATCCGATAGGCACATCGCGTGACGGAAAGCCCGTTGCAGGTTTCTATGCCGGACGCACGCACGACATCATCGCAGAGGACGACTGTCTTATAGGGACTGCGGAAAATAAGAGTATCCTGGAAGTGATTCTCGCACACATGACCGCACATAAAATTGCAGCTTATGATGAAGTGACCCATAAGGGACTTATACGCCATGTGCTCATCCGCAAAGGGTTCACGAGCGGCGGGATCATGGTGTGCATCATCATAAATAAGAAGATAAAGGCGGTAGCAGGAGAGAATACTGCTGAATCTGAAAGTGATAAGTGTATATCAGAAGCAGAATATGCAGCACGTGAATATATTTCTGCGCAGTCAGAATTGATCTTTGCGATAACAGCGGCGGTTCCTGCAGTAAAGAGCATCTCTCTCAACAGCAACACAGAGAATACGAATGTCATCCTTGGCAGCAGGACAGTAACGATATACGGTGAAGATACGATAACAGATACTATTCATGTTCTGGATTCTGCTGATGACTTCAAAGAGACAGGAGAGGGAGTAACTTTCCGTATCTCACCCCAGTCATTTTATCAGGTCAATCCGGTGCAGACAGAGAAACTGTATAGCACAGCACTTGAATATGCAGGGCTTACGGGAAATGAGACAGTCTGGGATCTTTACTGTGGAATAGGCACTATCTCACTCTTCCTTGCGCATCACGCGAAAAAGGTCTGCGGAGTCGAGATCGTATCGCAGGCGATAGATGACGCTCGCAGGAATGCAGTCGAGAATGGGATCACTAATGCTGAGTTCTTCCTGGGAAAAGCCGAGGAAGTGCTGCCGAAGTTCTATGAAGAACACACAGACATCAGCATACAGACAAGAAACGATATGATTCATCCGGATGTCATCGTAGTCGATCCGCCTCGAAAAGGGTGCGATATCATCTGCCTGGATACAATGCTTAAGATGAAGCCCGACAGGATAGTCTATGTCAGCTGCGACAGCGCAACACTCGCCCGCGATCTTAAGATACTTACAGACGGCGGTTACGAGCTTAAGAGAGTGCGCGCATGTGACCAATTTCCGATGACCGTGCACATCGAGACGGTAGTGCTCTTGTCACGCGTTAGCAATGAGTCACGCATGGACATAGCAAGCAGGCATAAATCGACATGATTACCTACAATTGTTTGATAAAGGTGTTAGTGTAGGTAAAATATTGCTCCCGGACTTTGACCATTACCAACAAACTGTATAAATACATGTGTTATGTGGGTAATGACAAAGGATTTTGGGACAGATTAGAGAGAAAAGATCCAGTCATCTATATATATTTTACCGACAATTGACTTCAAAATAATAGTTTGTAGGTAACAAGTGCTTTCCGGAAAGAATCAGAATGAAATATTTTATATTATGAGAGGTAAAAATCAATGTTCACTCAAAAACTAA
>JAGPKJ010000126.1 GCA_018053995.1 Lachnospiraceae bacterium
ATGAACAGCCGCTTCTCCGCAAATTAAATTTTCGTCTGCGCTTTAATACTTGAATTTGCTCATATTGCTGGCAAGACTCGATACATCGCCTGAAAGGGCTTCAACGGTCTTCTCCGACTTTTCGACAGTCTCTTCAAATTCATTTGCCATACTTGAAGTCTCTTCAGTAGATGCCGCGTTATCGGTAGCGATCTGATTAAGAAGATCAATGTTCTCGTTGATCTTATCCTTCTGCGAATCAACCTCACCGATCATCTTTGAAATAGAATCGACTGACTTAACGCATGAATCAAGTGCGCTCTTTAAGCCCTCGAACATCTTGCTTGTATCTTCAAGTGCCTTAACCTGATTACCTGATGCTGAATCCATCTTAGTCATAAGATCTACGGATTTCTGTGAGTTCTCAGTAAGTTCCCCAATTATGCTATTGATCTCTTTTACTGTTTCCTCTGACTGCTTTGCAAGGTGTCCGATCTCTTCTGCAACTACTGCAAATCCTTTGCCGGCTTCTCCAGCCCTTGCCGCCTCAATACTTGCATTTAACGAAAGCAGGTTGGTCTGTGCTGCGATCTCGCTTATAAGTGATGCCGACTGTCCGATCTTGCCAACTGATTCATTGGTATGCGCTGTCTGTTCACTCATAGAATTTATATCATTCTGAGTCTCATTATTAGCCGCAATAAGCTGACGGAGCGTACCAAGAGATTTATCAGAATAGTCTTTCATTGTGTTCGCATTATCTTCAAGCGACTTCACTTCTTTTGTAGTGCTTCCAATACCTGTCGATATATTTGCAACGCTGTCAGATGCTTTCTCTGTAGACTGAGCCTGCGTTGTATTGTTACTTGCAATCTCATTTACCGCAGAAGATACATTCTTGATATTATCTCCCATTGTCTCAAAGCTTTCAGCAAACTCTTTAACCGCGTCTGACAGATGCGATGAGATTCCGCCTATCGCACTGATAAGAAGCGCAAACTCTGCCTGTGCCTTATTTAGCGCATCTGCAGTCCTTCCGATCTCCGTATCGTCATGAACCTCTACCTTATACGTAAGATCTCCATCCGCAAGATGTGTTGCCATATTCTGTATCTTTATGAGCGGATTTGTTATCTTTTTCCCATATCTCTTTGCTACAAAGAAGACTGATATCATCATTATAGTAACGAGGATTCCGATTGCCGCCAGCATCTTTTTTCTACTTGATGCTATCTGCGCAAGGACATTTGCTTTATCGACTTCCATATCATCTACATAATTGCCTGTTGATACAACCCATCCCCATGGTTCAAATATTGCGGAATATGACTTCTTAGGTGCCACTGTGACACCATCCGCTTTGGTAAAATAAAATTCACTAAAGCCGCCTTTATCAGGTCCGCTTACAACTTTCATCTCAGTCTGAACTATCTTGACGCCGTTCTTATCAGTAAGATCTTTTCTGTTCGTGCCTTCCTTATCAGTAAGGATAGGATGCATAATTAGATTATAATCTGTATCATCTATCCAGAAATACCCGCTGTCATCATCACGATAACGCATGTTTCTCACTATCTCTTTAGCTTCCGTCTTAGCTTCATCTTCCGACATCTTGCCGGCTGTCACCTTGTCATTTTCAGACTTTAGGACTGCGATCACGGTCTGCACTTCCGACTTTATCTCAGTCTCGTAACCGTTGTCTTTCGCTTCATTGTACTCTTTGCTAGTCATGCTGCTCTGCGAATTAATACACAGGATAGCAACTATCGTAAGTACTGCAGCTGCAAATATGACGATCGACATACATATCATTATCAGCTGACTTTTGATACTCTTTTTCTTTGTCATCATTCCCCACTCCTTATTATTAGTGATTTTTTTACACCTTCTTAAATTATTCTACCACCATATATAATAATTAGTGTTGTTTTTTTAGAGAAACATGACTTAAATATGTAATTATTGACAAGATTTGAGATGTCGCTATTCACCTTACGAATTTTTACTGCACCGTAAAATCGGTCCATTCGATGTTATCATATGACATTACATCGTCAGCTTTCTGCATACCGAGTTTTCGTAAAATGGAACTGCCTTTCTATTTTCGATCAGATACTGGTTCGTATAACAGCTGCCTACAATTGTCACAGGCACACTGCGAACACGTCATCCTTCTGTATAAAACCCTTCATTAACTAATTTTCCGATATGACTTAGCATATAGAGATCCGGCTTGCTTTGAATATACCTTACTTGATAGATTCTTCATAATCAACGGGCGTCGCCATTTTGCCTATGAGCATACTTATGAATCTTTTATCTGCTGTCGTCAGCGTCTGCCTTTTATTTCTGATCAGGTTATACGGATAATCTATCTTTGGCAGATTTGTTCTGAGCATGACAAGCGATCCTTCCTGCAGTTCTCTGCGGACTGCCATTTCAGGAAGAAGGGATATACCTATATCTGTCTTTACGGCATTCTTTATGGCATCAATGTTGCCAAGCGTCATTACGATATTCTCGTACAGTCCTGTCTGCCCGATAAACTTTTTATACGAGACATAAAGTTGTGAATCTACTTTGTGTACGATAAATCCCACACTCGAAAGATCGCCTATCGTAACGATCTCTTTCTCTGCAAGATTGTTATATGGCGACGATACAAATATCAATCTGTCGGTAAATAACTTCTGTGTTATGATCCTGTCTCCATAATCCCGTTCACCTCCATTGACAGCGGCGTCAAGACGTCCCTTATTTACCAGATCTTCGATCTCTGACGTATCGCCGACTGTCATGCTGCATGTGACAAGCGGGTACGTCTTTTTATAATCAGCCATGACAAGCGGCATGATGTACGCACCCGGCGTATTACTCGCTCCGATATGGATCTCCCCTTCTGCGGTATCTCTAAGATCCGATATCGCACCTTCCATATCGTCTACTATATCGAATATCCTGCTTGTATAATTCCGAAGTATCATGCCGTTATTGTTCAGCACAACTCCATTCCCACGTCTGTCAAACAGCCTAAATCCAATCTGTCCTTCGAGTTTTTTCATCTCATTTGACAGGGCCGGCTGACTTATGTGCATTTCACTTGATGCTAGTTTATAGCTTCCGAGCCTCGAAACTGTATTAAATATCTCTAGATAATGAAGTTCCATATTACACCATCCATTCTGTCTTATGTTTCGCAGCGTCATAGCACTACGACCTCTATTAACATTAATATCTCTATATGTCTGTAACATCAGTATCCATATGTCTGTAATATCAGTATCCATATACGTCTGTTACATCATTCATCGCATGAATAATCGGCATTCAAACTATGTATTTGAATCAGTACATCTTTTCAGCTAAAAATAACATTGATAAAAGTGTCTCACCACGAAAGAAGGTAATCAAAATGTCACAGGACTTACTAATCCCGCTCCAGGTCATGGGGCTTGGAATCGTCATATCATACGGCATAGCCTGTATGATGAAGCTCATCTTATTCTGCATCCGTGCTATGCAGAAACATCCTGCAAAGGAGGCTTCCCAGAATGAGAATAATTGATCTTTTTCAAGGTATCAGTACCATGTTCTATCAGGATCCTGAGATTGTCATATTCCGAATAATCCTCATATTCGTTGGCTTTCTCCTTGTATACCTTGGAAATAAAGGTACTCTCGAACCGCTGATCATGATCCCTATGGGACTTGGCATGTCTGCCGTAAATGCAGGTGTCCTTTTCATGGACAATGGTCAGATGGGGAATCTTATCATTGACCCGTTACTTAAGACGACCGACGATCTTATGAAATACATGCAGATCGATTTCCTGCAGCCCATCTATACTCTCACATTCAGCAACGGTCTTATCGCATGCCTTGTATTTATGGGTATTGGCATCTTGTGTGATATCGGATATGTACTCGAGCATCCGTTCATCAGCATGACAATTGCTCTTTTTGCTGAACTGGGAACTGTTGCTACTTTCCCTATCGCAAAACTCATGGGACTTGCAGATGGTGCTGCCGCAGCGGTATCGATCATTGGCGGTGCAGATGGTCCTATGGTTCTGTTCGCATCTCTGAAGCTCGCGCCTAAATACTTTGTACCTATCTCTATCGTTGCTTATCTGTATCTCAGTCTTACGTATGGCGGATATCCTTATCTTATAAAGCTCATGATTCCTAAAGAGCTCCGCGGCAAAGAGATAAAGAAGAGCGATAAGCCTGTTCAGAAAATAACATCTCGTGAAAAGATAGTATTTGCCGTAATCGCAAATGCTCTGTTATGCCTTTTATTCCCAGTCGCTGCTCCGCTTTTCCTCAGTTTCTTCGTCGGAATCGTAATACGCGAAGCCAAGATATCAAGCTATGTGAAACTTATCGGTGACAATTTCCTTTACTTTGCAACATTCTTCCTTGGGCTGGTACTCGGTGTACTCTGTGACGCAAGCACACTCCTTGATCCAACCGTATTCAAGCTCCTGGTACTTGGTATCCTTTCTCTTACGCTTTCAGGCATCGGCGGCATACTTGGCGGATATTTCATCTACTTCATACGCAAAGGAAACTTTAATCCTACAGTCGGTATCGCCGGAGTATCGTGTGTTCCCACAACTGCAAAGGTTGCACAGAAAGCAGCTATGAAAGTCAACCCGTGCGCAAGTATCCTTGATTATTCACTTGGGGCGAATATCTGCGGTGTCATAACGACTGCGATACTTACTGCCATCTATATAACACTGCTGTCGTAAAAATATTTATTTATATATCTATATCGTTGCTGTCGTAAAAGATGTTATATAATTAGTACCCGCCCGATCAGCGGGTACTTTTTCTTGCTTGCTTTCTAATCCCCTGGATTTCTGGGCTTCCTGCTTCTGAATTTCAGAGGGTTTACCTACAAAGAAGACTTTTCAGCCTTCTTGTAGGTATATTGCTACTGCTAAAAAATGATTTTCAAGTAGTATTACCCACATGATTGCATTTTCAAGCTATTTGTCGGTAAGCATCAATTAACTTTTATCAATCTACAAATTGATTCCTGAGAATCCATCAAATATTTACCCACATACACTTGAATAATTGCTTTCTGTCGGTAATATGCATGATCCCACAAATCGCGATTTACCTCCATTAATGCTGAATTTGATCACTTGTAGGTAATCCACCCGTTCCGGCTTCAATTCTGTTCCGTTTCCAACCACTATCTGATCTATTCCGGCTTCAAACCCATGCCAACTTCTGATTCATACCGACTTCTGATCTATTCCAGCTATCGATCCATTCCGGCTTCAAACTCCTGCCAAGATTCCTGCTCCAGTCTCCTATCTCAGACTCACGCCCAGCCTCATGCCTTCCTGCGTTTCTTCCACATCGCCCACAACACGCTGGCGATACATATCGAAGAATAACATCCGCTTATAAGTCCGAACAGCATCGGCAGTGAAAATCTGAAGATTGAATTGATATCAAATATAATCGACGCCGCAAGGATAATGACTACACACATCGCTGTCGTCACTGACGTGTTGACTGACCTTGAAAGCACCTGTGTTACACTCTCATCAACAAGCTCAGTAATATCTTCCTTGGGTCTGTTCCCGTGATTCTCACGTATTCTGTCGTAGACAACGATCGTATCATTTATCGAATACCCTATGATCGTCAGAACGACCGCTACAAATGAATCTCCAAGCGGTATGCCAAACAGTGCAAATGCGAAGAATACTATCGCAACGTCGTGAAGCAGGGCTATAAGTGCTGTGATTCCTGCAGACAATCCTGACATTGACTTAAACCTCGCCCACACATAC
>JAGPKJ010000035.1 GCA_018053995.1 Lachnospiraceae bacterium
AAACATCACTGCAACATGTTAATTCTGAACAAAAAAAGCTCCTGTGTCATAGTTTCTTGACACAAGAGCTTTTTGGGTTCTGTACTTATTTCATTCTACAGATCTTTGTAACCTTACCTTACAAAATTCGTAAATACATGTTCTCCCGTTTCCGGAAGCCCGTATTTTTCTTTTCCAAGCGCAATGCTCTTCATGAGAAATGTCATGTTATCTGCAAGCACACGCATCGTCTGTAGACCTTCACCATCCTGCTCTGCCTCACCGATCTCGCGGCCATGCACACTGTTCCAGTACTGGCTTGCTGCGATCGGCATTCCACTTATCGTGAAATACTTATTGAGTTCATCAAATGTAGCTGACAGACCGCCGCGCCTTGCAACTACAACTGCCGCGCCGACCTTCATTCGCTTATCAAAATGCGTGCTGAAGAACAGACGATCCATAAGTGCCACAATCGTTGCATTCGCAGATGCATAATATACCGGCGATCCAACTACAAGTCCATCTGCTTCCTCAAACTTTGGTGCGATCTTATTTACCGCATCATCAAACACGCACTTTCCTGTCTTTGCACATGACCTGCAGGCAATACATCCTCTGATGTCCTGATTTCCCACATTGATCAGTTCTGCCTCAATGTCGTTTTTTTCAAATACCTTAACCATCTCACCTAATGCAATAGATGTGTTACCGTTCGCATGCGGCGAACCGTTCAAAAGTAATACCTTCATGATGACCTCCCGTCTGTACTTACGATACTGTTGCACTCAACTACCTTATATTTTCGACTTCTATAATGCTTTGTCAAGAACAATGAGCACTGATCAAATACAGAATGCCGCATACAACGGGACTGACTTTATTCCGTTTGCAAATCCAAAATTGCGCTGTGAGATTCTTATGGCATATTCCGGTTTATATTTTTCAATATAGATCTTCAGACTCTTTGCCTTAACGTTATCACCCGCTTTACATTCGATTGGAATGACTGCATCATCCTTTTGTATCAGGAAATCAACCTCCGCGCTGTTCTCAGACTCCCAATAATACAGTTCATAGCCATTACTTTTAAGCGCAACAGATACATAGTTTTCAGTAAGTATCCCTCGAAAATGATCAGACTGCGGCTTGCTCATGGCTTCCAGAGTTATTCCCATCCTTGCAGACATAATCCCCATATCGCTGTAATACAGCTTAAATGAGCTCAGTTCCTGATATGCCGCAATAGGATAAAATCCCTGCTCCGATTTCATGCATTTATTTACAATACCGGAACGTATAAGCCAATCTATCGCATCACCATACTGTGACGATCTTGCCCCGCGCTTTATAAGCTTGTACTGAAACTTCTTCGTATCCTTGGCAAGCTGCACAGGCAGTGAATCATAAGCCTCAAATATCTTTACAGTATCATTCTTATCTGCATATTTTGTCATATCCGCAATATAAGAGTTAAGAAGCATCTGTCTTATTTCCGCCTGACCTATAGGTGCATCATTTGAAAGACTTGCTGCGACAGCTGCCGGCATTCCGCCTATGATGCAATATTGCTGATATTCTGCAAGCAGATCTGCGTGCACAGTGTCTTCAAAAGGAATGTCAGATATATAATGACTGCGTATCTCGGATGCTGACATTTCCTTGCCTTTCGCCCAAAGTACTTCCTCGAAATCCATTGGATACATAGTAATCATCTGAACTTTACCTACCGGAAATGAATATTTCTCACGTTTTAACGCTACGCCAAGCAGGCTGCCCGCAGCGATTACAAAATATTCCGGTGCTTCTTCTGCAAAATACTTAAGTGATGTAAGTGCACGTTCGCACATCTGTACTTCATCCAGAATTATGAGTGTCTCCTGTGGAACTATCTTCACACGATAGTAATTTTCAATCACACAGATAATTTTATCCGGATGTATATCGGCTTCAAAATATGACCCGATTACACCATCCGTCTCAAAATTGATATACAGCACATCCCTAAAATATCTGCTGCCAAACTCCTTCATTGCATACGTTTTACCGACCTGCCTCGCTCCATAGATCAGCATAGGTAGTCTGTTATCAGTACTGTTCTTCCATTTCACCAGTTCATCTGTTATCTTTCGTCTCATGATCAACGCCACTCCGAAACGTTTTGCAAAGGGTACCATTTACCCTATTGGATATCGTTCTGATTACTTTATCATTATATCAGCCGCGAAAGCGATTCGTCAAGTTTAGTGTAAAATAATGCACTGATTCATATGAATAAGTGCATTATTTCGCGATCGTTGATTTGCCCATCAGTACGAGAATTTTCGGGCGGAAAACTTTGTGTCTTTTTGTTCTGAATCTTTTTCAAAAATCCGTCAGATATATTCCAATCTTTATCTGATAGAACTCGCCTTTCTTTGAGATTGAAGCGATCTTCGCTGTCAGAAGTTTGCCTGCATCCATAAGTCTGGCAAATACAATATTATCTTTCTCCGGCACGTAACCGATCTTCTCCTTATTCGCTGTAAATATTATGATTGCATTATTATCATACTTATTATCTTCACGCTGTAATGTAAGCTTGTCGCCTTCTTTTATCTTTTCGAAAACAGTCTTATCCTTAAGATGCGTTGTCCCTGCGACATATGAATCAAAGAGATAGATTTCCCTAGTGAGCGGCCTGATGATATCCGATAGTGACTGCTCTCCATGAAGTGAAACGAGTTCACCGGGTGTAACTGAAAGCTCATCTCCCATATATTCTCCCCTTTGCATAATAATCACTTATTACACTCGAATTGCCTATTACATTTTCATCTTTATGACTGCGCCATCCGCAAGCATATCTGCAAGGATCTCATTCAGATTCTTTTCGTAATCCTTATATTCTTTGATAGAATCCCTGATTGTTTCGTGTCTCATCTTGCCCTCTTCGGGGTCATTCAAGATTTTTTCATAAGTATATGGTTCTGTTGTGATTATCTTTGTTATCTCTGCTTTCAGGTCTTTTATCTTTTTGCGTATATCCGGTATCTCGATCTCCTGCCCTGCAAATCCATTGTCTTTAAGTGCTTTTGATGCAAGCACCTCTATCTCTTTCATCTCATCGAGCGCATTCACTTGATATGCGATAACACACCTGTTCCACAATTCGTTAATTCCCGGTATATCTTTTGTATTTGGATTAATGTCCGGATGTATCATCTTCGCGATATTGTGATACAGCTTTTTGGCCTCCATAACTACTCGCCTTGACGAATAATTCAGCTTTCTGCATGCCTTACTTTCATTTATCATATCTCTAAGCTTCTTCTTGTATTTCTTCATCTCTTTGTCGATCATCTTCTTCATCGCGTCTTGATCAATTGGCTCTCCGAGATTTACACATACCTGACAGATCGTAATCGACTTCTTTAGTTCTATGCATTTTATCTGTTGCGCAAATAACTGATTCTCTTCTTCGCCGAATTCATGTATATAGCCGGTAAGACTGCACCTCGCCTGTTTTTCATAATCATCCCGCTGCATAAGAAGGCTCTCGTATTTGCTATATTCGCTATTCGTCACATGGATTAGTTCATTCAACTCTCTTTGCTCCATACTATCAGATTTGCATGATATACCTTTTTTTATCATGACAATACTGATTCAAAATTATTTTTCCAAAAATATGATGTGCGTATCAAAAGCCACATTTATGATATGAAAATTCAGCATTTCTCCAGAAGTACAAGTGTCTCCACATTCTCAGTCCAGGGGAAATTGTCAAAGCAGCAAGCCCGTACAACTTTATAACTACCTTTAAGCATTTCGAGATCCCTCGAAAGACTTTCCGGCTTGCACGAAACATAAAGTATATACTGCACGCTATAATCCATGATATGTTTCAGGGCTTTGGGATTTATGCCATTCCGAGGTGGATCGACAATGATCATATCCGGTTTTTCTTTTATCTCGTCAAGAACCTTGAGTACGTCTCCCTCAAGGAACTCACAATTTTTAATTCCATTAAACTCTGCGTTCTCACGCGCTGCCCTCACCGCTTCTCCAACTATCTCGACACCGATCACGTTCTCTGCCGCATTCGACATGAGCTGCGCGATAGTGCCTGTGCCGCTGTACAGATCAAAAACAGTTTTTCCATTCAAGTAGTCGCCATTTGGCGTAACGTCCGTTATGTATTGTCTTGCAGTGCTGTACAGCAGTTCAGCGCCAAGACTGTTTGTCTGGAAAAATGAGAATGGTGTAATTCGAAATCTAAGTCCCAAAAGTGTCTCGTCAAAATAATCGCGACCAAATAACGTATCGATTTTCTCTGCCTTGATTGCATCACCGACACTGTTATTTATGATATGGAGGAAACCGGTAAGCGTTCCCTTAAGTTCAAGTCCGGCAAGTTCGTTCGTGAGCGGTGACAGATCAGGTTCAACCTGCGATGTTGTGACAAGTGCCACAAGTATCTCTCCCGTGTGTGAGCCCTTTCTGATGAGCAGATGACGCATATATCCTATATGATTCATCTTATTGTAGAAGTGCCAGTCATTTATGGTGCAGTACTCTTTCACTGTGGTAAGTATCTTCGTAAAATCATCGTCACAGATCACGCATCCGTCCGCATCAATGATATCATGAAAGCTTTTCTTCTTATGGAGTCCGAGTGTTAGTGGTCCTCCCTTTACCTCATCACCAAAAGAAAATTCCATTTTATTTCTGTATCCATAGATGGCAGGGCTTGGCTTTATGCCCTCCCATTCATAACCAGGCACTATATTTGTCTTATCATCATTCTCAAGTGCCGCATCGATCAGACTTTTTACCCGTTCTTCTTTTATTTTCAGAACATCTTCATAATCCTTATCAAGATAGCTGCAACCTCCGCAGATACCAAAATGCGGACAGTTCCGCTTATCCTTCATCTCCATTATCCCTATCTCCTATCATACTCATCATAATCCGTTTTATCGCCCGGCAGTGTAAACTGCTTCATCTTTGATTTCATCTCACTTGCATTATGACGAAGCATCTGCGCACCATCATTCAGTATCGCTGTCTCATCTTCCGTACCCGATACGACTGAAGCTGTGCTCTCTGCGGCAGCCGAGATCTCTTCGCTGCTTGCTGCCTGTTCTTCACTGATCGCTGCAATGCTCGAAGCTACAGAATACAGCTTCTCGTTCTGCTTTCCAACTATCCTCAGCGCATCTGATGAATTGGCAAATGATGCTTCCATAACTTCAAATGATTTCTGTAATACAAAAATATTCTCAATGCTTTTATCAATACTTGCAACAATATCTTCTGTTCCGGGCAGCTTGCCAATCTTCTCTTTTGCTTCCTGCGCTCGATCAGCGATATAAAATATCGTCTTTTGTGCATCCTTCGCTTTTTGCATAGCCTGCATGGCTTCATTCATGTCTCTGCCGGCCTGACCGCTCTGTTCCTGCGTCTCATTCGCAATCTGTGCAAGTTCGGAAGCGTCAAGCGCCAGATGCTGGGTTGCTCCAGCCATCTGAATAAGTGACTGATTCAGCTCCTGAATATCAGTCGACTGCTTCATAGCATTGTCATCAATGCCCTTTGACATATCGCTGAAATCGCTTGCCTGCGCGTCTGTCTGATCTGCAATATCTCTAAGCTGCTTGAGCATGTCCTGCATTATTGCGATAAATGAATTAAGACTGCCTGTTATCTCCGATATCTCATCATCATATCTATGATCACTATCATCTATGCTTATAGTAAAATCGCCATTACACATCCGTTTAACGGCTTCTTTTGCAACTATAAGAGCTTTTGTCTTCCGTCTGGTCACTGCCACGATAGCCGAGCTCATAATAATCACTCCTGCGACGATAAGTATGAATGATATAAGCATGATCACATTCATGTTTTTCATTACATCCGTTTCGTCAAAATACGCTACAGAATAAAGTGGAGTATCATTGATCTGCGTTACATTCACATATTTTCTCTTCATCCCGTCAAAATATGATTTCTGTATATGTCCGTTTGCTATATCGCGGAACATATCATCCACCATAGCGATTTTGCCGGTCTTGCTCATATATCCGTCTATTTTAGTATCAGAAGCTGAGACAACGATCTTATTTGCCGTATCAAGGAGCATCATCTCACACGACGGATCTCCCTCGAGCTCATTAAAACTTTTCTTGAGCTCCTCAAGTGATATATCTATCGCTATGACCCCAACCACATTTCCATTTGAGGCTCGCATCTGTCGCGAAACATTCAGGCAATACTCTCCCGATTTGCTGTTGAAAGTACACATACTCACTGCAGCTGTCGTATGTGTGGCACCTGATGTGTACCACTGTTCATCAAGATATTCCGGTTTCTCAGTACCCGTAACAACTTTATCATCTACTGTGTAGCATGTTCCGTCACTCGTAACATAGTAGAATCCGTTTGAAGATATCTCCGGCTTTGCTTCATTTGTCCGCAAAAATTCTCCGACATCAGCATTTTTCTGTAAAAATTCATGCTCATACATTGCCGCTATAGAATTCTCTTCGCACTCGATCTCAAGTACGGGCGCAGCTATATCATTATAAACATTTGTACCCTTAAGTTCTGCCTGTTGTTCTGCCTGCTTTATTCCCTCTCTTCTTATCACAACGCACAGAACGACCATTATAGTGCCCATAGTCACAAGCATCATTGGCAAAAGTGCATTTCGTATCTGCTGACCTAAGCTGTATCTGTGTCTTACCTTACCGCTACCATTTCTTTTACCCGCACTGTCTGAAGCTTCGCGTATCTCATCATCTGCGAAATTTGATTTTTCTTTTGCCATAACGTTTCCCCTATTACACATCATGTCAACAAGATATCATATCATCACATATCTAACGGATATTTTGCTGTAAGCTCTGCGATGATTTCTCTCGCCTTTTCAACTCCATCTTCACCATTCTTTACAACGATCGATATCGCTTCTGCAAGTCTATCCATATCATCTGTCTTAAGTCCACGTGTTGTAACAGCAGGAGTTCCAAGTCTTATTCCGCTTGTTACAAATGGTGACTGCGGATCATTAGGGATAGTATTCTTATTTGCCGTGATATGAGCATTATCAAGCATTGCCTCTATCGCCTTACCTGTCTGATCATATGTCGTAAGATCCATTAGCATCAGATGATTGTCCGTTCCGCCTGATACTATCTTTATATCACGCGACTGTAATCCCTTGCAGAGCGCCTGCGCATTGTCTACGATTCCTTGCGCATACACTTTGAATGAAGGATCGAGTGCTTCTTTCAGGCATACTGCCTTACCAGCGATGACATGTTCAAGCGGTCCACCCTGAATTCCCGGAAATACTGCTTTATTGATCTTGTATTTATCCGCAGTCTCCTGACTTGATAATATCATGCCGCCTCTGGGTCCGCGAAGTGTCTTATGCGTAGTAGTTGTAACGATATCGGCATAAGGGATTGGACTCGGATGAAGTCCTGCTGCAACGAGACCGGCGATATGTGCCATATCTACCATAAGCAGTGCTCCGACTTCGTCTGCTATCTCCCTGAATTTCTTAAAATCAATCGTACGGGCATATGCGGATGCTCCTGCGATTATCATCTTCGGTCTGCATTCTTTGGCGATTCTGCGGACTTCTTCATAATCTATAAAACCATTGCTGTCAACACCATATGACACGCAGTTGAAATACTTCCCTGAGATATTGACCGGTGAACCATGTGAAAGATGTCCGCCCTGATCGAGACTCATTCCCATAAATGTATCTCCAGGCTCAAGAACAGCAAAGAATACTGCCATATTAGCCTGTGCACCTGAATGTGGCTGAACATTTGCGTATGTGCATCCAAAAAGCTCTTTTGCTCTCTCTCTGGCAAGATTCTCTACGACATCAACACATTCGCATCCACCATAGTAACGTTTACCCGGATATCCTTCTGCATATTTATTTGTCAGCGGGCTTCCCATAGCTGCCATAACAGCCTTACTGGTCCAATTTTCTGATGCAATGAGCTCCAAATGACTGTTCTGACGCTGCATTTCCGCCTCGATTGCCGCTGCGATCTCCGGGTCAGTCTTACGTACTTCTTCGATTGAATACATTGGTGTAGATCCCTCCTGTTTTCAGATGATATGATTGTCAGTGACTTTACCATGCTAAAAAATATTCGTTTTGATGCCTTGACCTTTGCGCTTTGTTGCATTAACGCGTTGTAGTTCTATATATTGTAACGCATCGTGCAGATTAATGCATTACACAATTTGACTAATTTCCAGCTGTTTAACTTGTCCTACATGTCGTTTTTTACGCGCCCACCGTTCCCGATGTATCGTTCCGCGTCTTATTCGGAAGAAAATCCTCGAATATCAGCATATCAAATTCATCCTTCATCTTCTCAAGTTCATCCTGATTCTTTATAGTCCATCCCGCTGAAAGACCTCGAAACAGATGTCTGCATAACATCCTCGACGGATTCTTATAATGATTTTTATTATATGATATGAAATCCGGTCTTGTCAGAAAATCAAACATAAGATACTGCATCATAAAATAACGTACCCCATGAAGCTTTGCATCCGCGAAATTATCCGACAGCTGACCTCGAAGCACTCCCGTGCGTTTGATCCTGAACCAGAAAAGTACGAACGGATTAAATGATTCGATACAGTAAGTACCGTTGTAATCCCTCAAGAGCCTGTCTGCTCTTGAACATATCTCCGGATGCCATGATTCCGATTTGAACTCGACTAAGAGCGGCACCCTTCCATTTACCATTGAAAGAAACGACCTGAACGATGGAATGACTTCATCTGAACCGAGCAAATGCATCTTTGACAGTTCATCAAATGAATAATCGCAGACTTTCCCGGGTATTCCGCAGATTCTCTTTAACGTGAAATCATGAAAAATCACAGGTACTCCATCGTTTGACAGCTGTACGTCAAGTTCTATCCCATATCCTGATTCCACCGCTCTTCTGAATGCCGCCATCGAATTCTCCGGTGCCTGGCTTTTGTTATCATAGAGCCCTCTATGTGCATAAAGAGTTCCAATAAACGGTCTGTGGTCAGCTCCGTGATATGTACGGGGCATAATCGCTGTCAGATACAATATAAAAAGCAATGCTGCAATAATGGCAATTATCACTATTATGTATAGAAACATTTCTATTTTTTTCGCTTTCTGAGGCTCTACATACCTCGCAGTTCCTATCTCTTCCTCATGGTTCAGAGTATACCGTTTAATGCCGTATTTTTCAACCATCGCCTTCCCTCGATCGAGGATTCCAAAAGATTCCTCATGAACACATGAATGCTTGCAAATTTCCCCAATATCTGTACAATAGATAAATGTATGCATTAATAATAAGAAACACCTTATCGGAGGAAACAGATGATCCAGGCATGTAATGTAACATACAGAGTCGGCAAAAAAGCTCTCTTTGAAGACGTAAATATCAAATTCACCGAAGGCAACTGCTATGGTCTTATCGGTGCTAACGGCACCGGAAAATCAACATTTCTTAAAATACTTTCCGGACAGCTTGAGACAACAAATGGTGATATCGTAATGACTCCCGGCGACCGCCTCTCATTCCTCGAACAGGATCACTTTAAGTATGATAAATATACTGTTCTTGATACTGTTATCATGGGAAATGAAAGACTCTATCAGATCATGAAAGAAAAAGAAGCCATCTACGCAAAGGAAGATTTCTCCGATGAAGATGGAATCAAGGCATCCGAGCTCGAAGGCGAATTCGGCGAAATGGATGGCTGGAACGCAGAAACCGATGCCGCTACTCTTTTAAACGGACTTGGCGTTGATACCGAATACCACGACAAGATAATGGGCGATCTCGATGGCAGCATGAAAGTCAAAGTCCTGCTCGCAAAAGCACTCTTTGGCAATCCCGATATACTGCTCCTCGATGAGCCTACGAACCATCTCGATCTTGATGCGATCGCATGGCTTGAAGAATTCCTTATAAATTTTGAAAATACAGTCATCGCAGTATCACATGACCGTTATTTCCTCAACAAAGTCTGCACACATACAGCTGATATCGACTATGGTAAGATTCAGCTTTATGCCGGAAACTATGATTTCTGGTATGAATCAAGCCAGCTTATCGTTAAACAGCGTAAAGAAGAAAACAAAAAGAAAGAAGAACAGATCAAGGAGCTTCAGGATTTCATATCACGTTTCTCAGCAAATGCTTCAAAATCAAAACAGGCAACATCAAGAAAACGTGCCCTTGAAAAAATCGAGCTTGACGATATCCGTCCTTCAAGCCGTAAGTATCCTTACATCGATTTTCGTCCAGAACGTGAAATCGGCAACGAAGTCCTTACTGTAAGCGGAATAAGCAAAACGATCAACGGCGTCAAGGTCCTTGACAACGTCTCGTTCATAGTCGGTCACGATGACAAAATCGCATTCGTCGGAAGCTGTGAGCTCGCAAAGACGACACTTTTTGAGATACTTATCGGCGAACTGGAACCTGATGAAGGTTCATATAAATGGGGTGTCACAACATCCCAGGCTTATTTCCCTAAAGATTATACAAAGGAATTCGACAATGACTACACGATCACTGAATGGCTCACTGGTTATTCCGAGATCAAGGATGTTACATATGTCCGCGGTTTCCTCGGAAGAATGCTTTTCGCCGGTGAAGATGGTGTCAAAAAAGTAAAGGTTCTTTCCGGAGGTGAAAAGGTACGATGCCTTCTGTCAAAGATGATGATAAGCGGTGCGAACTGCCTTATATTTGATGAACCTACGAACCACCTTGATATGGAAGCTATAACAGCTCTCAATAACGGAATGATCAAGTTCCCCGGTGTAGAACTTTTCGCATGCCGTGACCATCAGGTCGTTCAGACAACAGCTAACAGGATCATAGAGATCATGGCTGATGGTTCGATCACTGACAAGATCACGACTTATGATGATTATCTCGAATCTGATGAAAATGCGAGAAAACGTACAGTATATACGAACACTGACGAAGATACAGACTGATACATTATCATTCCCCGCGGGCTTTATACCGCGGGGATATTTAATTAGGAGAAAACAAATGAGAGCTGTAGACCTTCATACACATTCAAACAGGTCTGATGGAAGCATGTCCCCGACCGAACTTATCGATCATGCTCTGGAAATAAACCTTGCTGCTATAGCACTTACTGATCATGATACTACTGCCGGTCTTGACGAAGCCGCTTCATATGCTGCCGGTAAAGATATCGAATTCGTGCCCGGCATCGAATTTTCCACCGAATACAACAAAAAAGACATCCACATCGTCGGGCTATACATAAGATACGATGATCCCGGCTTTCAAGACTATCTGCAGGAATTCGTTAAATCAAGAATTGAACGAAACATAAAGATGTGCAAAAATCTCCAGGATATGGCTGGCATAGATATAACATACGAGAAACTGCAGTCCGAAAACCCTGATTCAGTCATAACTCGTGCGCATTACGCACGTTATCTTATTGAGCACGGATATGTCAAGTGCCATTCCGAAGCATTTGACCGCTACCTTGGCGATCATACAAAATATTTCGTCTCACGTGAAAAAATAACACCTGAGAAAGCTATAGATCTTATATTAAAAGCCGGTGGTGTCCCCATTCTTGCTCATCCGATCCTATATCATATGAGTAATGAAAATCTTGAACAGCTTGTTAAACGTTGTGCCAAATCCGGTCTGATCGGTATAGAAGGACTTTACAGCACATATAAGCCTGCTGACGAGCGGCAGATCAAAAAACTTGCTGATAAATATGGACTCCTTATAAGTGGGGGATCAGATTTTCACGGAGATAACAAGCCCGGGCTCGAGCTCGGCAAAGGTTACGGTCATCTTTTTATACCTGAAGATATCCTGTCTCCGATCCGTGCGGCAGCTAAGAGCACTTCCGGTTCAGGCGCTATCTCAAAAACATCTCCAAAGATCCTCTTCACCGATCTTGACGGAACTCTATTGACTTCCGAAAAAAAAGTCACAGAATACTCTCGCTCCATTCTTGAAAAGTTCTGCAAAGCAGGCAATATATTTGTTATTTCATCAGGACGTCCTATCAAAAGTATCATGGAAGTATGTGAAAAAGAAAATCTTGATTTTCCGGGGATAATAATTAGTGCCTACAATGGTTCTCAGATATATGACTGTGACAATAAAAAGATCCTTATGGAAAAAAGACTGTCATACGAAACTGTAGCTACTGTGCAGAAATATGCCGATGAGCACAATATGCATGTTCACACTTACACCGACACTCATCTTATCACAGAACGAATTGATCCTGAGATGACGCGCTACACCAAGCATGTTCATATGCCGGTGATCACTGTAGATGATCTCCGTAACGGTCTTGACCGTGAACCTTTCAAAATGCTTGCTATCGACCTTGAAGACCGGAATAGACTTGAAAAGTTCGGCGACGGTCTTGTTAAAGTCATGAACGGCAAGATACAGTGTGTATTTTCAAATCCGAATTATCTCGAAATAATCCGTACAGATGCCGGAAAAGGAAATGGCGTGAAAATCATATGTGATCTGTTGAATATTCCTCTATGTAATTCATATGCTGCCGGTGATGGAGACAATGACGTATCTATGATCAAAGCCTCCGGCTGCGGAATAGCCATGAAGAATTCATCCCAAAGTGCTCTCGCATGTGCCGATCATATCACTGAAAGCGACAACGATCACGATGGGCTGGCACACTTCATAGAATCGAATATCCTGATGTAAGTCGCACAAAGCAATTCGCAGCATCATAAACAATAATACTTCTTACATCACATAATCATATGTATCAAGTTACCCTTCCACTATCAGATATCTTCCGTCTCCGACATCAAACACCTCTGATTCTGAAAGGATTTCTTCTTCGCTCTCACCTGATGTATCTGCATCTGATTCCTCAAAATAAGTGATTACATCCTGCGTGTTGTCTACTACTACCGCAAAATTCTCTTCAAGGAATTTTTCTGCTTCATCAAGCGTACTTACAACATCATCCGGGAACAGCTGTGACTGATTATCAAGGAAACATTTTAACACCGCATCATCATACATAATTGTTCCTCCCTTCGCCTTATCTGCTATCTTACACCTTTTCTGTCTCTGTTCTGTCTCTGTTCTGTCTCTGTTCTGTCTCTGTTCTGTCTCTGTTCTATCTCTGTTCTATCTCTGTTCTATCTCTGTTCTATCTCTATCCTGTTTCTGCCCTATCTATATCCCGTCTTTGTTCTACCCTTATAACTGCATATCATTTTCCAAATTTAAGACTTTCAGACAAGCATAAGCCTCTTAAGCTCTTGATATAAACGACCTATTGGAAGTCCTACCACATTATTATAATCACCACATAT
Organism: Lachnospiraceae bacterium; assembly: GCA_018053995.1. GTDB lineage: Bacteria > Bacillota > Clostridia > Lachnospirales > Lachnospiraceae > JAGPKJ01. Next base: position 13,376 of record JAGPKJ010000035.1, read on the forward strand.
GCCCTGTACATAAGCAGCAAAACATCCTTGAATGCCATATGCTCCTGCTTTGTCCATAGGCTCCCCCGTCTTTATATAATCTTCTATCTCATCATTGCTTATTGAATACAGTGTAACATCTGTAACCTCGCTGAACGAGGAAAACATAGCCTGTGTATCCGGATATTTCCACGCTATCGTAACGCCGGTATATACCTGATGATTCTTACCCTCAAGCATATGGAGCATTTTAGAAGCTTCTTCTTTGTCGGCCGGTTTGCCAAGTACCTCATCCCAGCATGATACGACTGTATCCGCTCCTATTACGATAAATTCATTCATCCCGTCATCTTCCATGCGACCGGCAACTTCTACCGCTTTCTTATACGAAAGATCTTCCGCGATCTCGCGTGGTTCTGTTTTGTCTGTCTTCTCCTCGCCAAGTGCCGGCTGTGTACTGAACGAAAGACCTATCTGATGAAGCAGTTCCTTTCTCCGCGGCGAATTCGATGCAAGTATAATCTTCATTTAATTTTTCTCCTCTATATGCGGATGTGATATTTCTGGTGTAAACACACGTTTATTATCAGGTCTGCCGATATGTTCAGCCGCTCTTACTGCTTCCAGTCCAAACTCAAGCTGCGAGTTGAATGTTTCCTTGCCTCGTCTGTCAACTTTCTCATATGTACCGTCAGGCTGAAGAATATGCGCTTTTACTGTATCTCTCAGTTCGTCCTGCAGAATATGCATGATACGTCCTCTGAGCCTTTCTTCTACAACCGGGAACATGATCTCGACACGACGTTCAAGATTTCTCGGCATCCAATCTGCACTCGCAAGATAGAATTCAGGATTACTATCATTTTCAAAATAGAAAATCCTTGAATGTTCCAGGAAATTACCTATTATGGATCGCACTGTGATATTATCACTCACGTTTGGAATTCCGACCTTCAGGCAGCATATTCCTCTTACTATCAGATCTATCCTGACTCCCGCTGAGCTGGCAGCATACAATGCTTCGATCACATCCTGATCACATAATGAATTCATCTTCGCAATGATATGCGCTTTTTTTCCATCACGGGCATTCTCCGCTTCACGATCGATAAGATACAGGAATCTATCCTTTAGCCACAGTGGTGCAAGTGAGAGCTTATGCCATGATCTCGGCTCAGAATATCCTGAAAGCATATTAAATACCGCCGTTGCATCCTCACCTATATCTGAAGAACACGTAAACATTCCAAGATCAGTGTATAGTTTTGCCGTAGAATCATTATAATTTCCGGTTGCTAAATGAACATAACGTCTTATCCCGTCTTCTTCTCTTCTAACAACAAGTGTTATCTTGCAGTGCGTCTTAAGTCCCACAAGGCCATATATAACATGACACCCGGCTTTTTCGAGCATCCTTGCCCATACAATATTCTTCTCTTCATCAAATCGTGCTTTAAGCTCCACCAGAACTGTTACCTGCTTGCCATTTCCGGCCGCCTGTGCAAGTGCCGAGATTATCGGTGAATTTCCACTGACACGATAAAGCGTCTGTTTTATTGCAAGAACATCCTTATCATTTGCAGATGTTCTTATAAAATTAACAACAGGATCAAATGTCTCATACGGATGGTGCATAAGAATATCACCCTTTCGTATGCATTCGTATATATCCGCATCCGCAGAGATCTCCGGTACTGGCTGCGGTGACAGATAAGAGTGTTCTTTCAGCTTGTCAAATCCGTCCATCCCATACATCTTCATAAGGAAAGTCAGATCGAGCGGTCCTTCTATCCTATACACATCACTATCTTTAACATTTAATTCTTTCTCAAGTATCTTCAAAAGATTCTTGTCGATGCCAGCCTCGACTTCCAGTCTTATCGCCTGACCCCATTGACGCTTCTTCAGCTTTTTTTCTATTTCTTCAAGAAGATCTGCTGCCTCATCTTCATCAATTGTGAAATCCGCATCTCTCATTATACGGAATGAACATGAGCAGACAATATCATAATTAAGGAACAGCTTATCCATATTCCTTTCAATTATCTCTTCAAGCAGTATAACCTTCCTTACATCTTTAGACGGAAGTTCTATGATGCGAGGCAATCCCGATGGAACCTGAACAGTCGCGAACTCTACGCCTTTCGCAATCTCAAGTCCTGTACTGCCTTTCTTTTTCTTTACAAGAGCTCCGATGTTCAGTGTTTTGTTTCTGATAAGTGGAAAAGGTCTTGATGAGTCTACTGCCATCGGCGTAAGAACAGGGTAGATATTCTCTTCGAAATATCTGTCAACATATCTGCCATCTTCTTCATCAAGATCCTCGTGCTGTTCAACAACCTTAAGACCATTCTTTGCAAGTAGTGGCAAGAGTGACCTGTTATATGTGGAATACTGCTGTGCAACAAGCTCGTGAGTCTCTGTTCCCAGTGCATCCAGCTGTTCCTGTGCGGTCATCCCTGCGATATCTTTTTTGCTATATCCGGCCGTTACCATATCCTTCAGCGATGCGATCCTGACCATAAAGAATTCGTCCAGATTTGATGCCGTTATACTAAGAAATTTTAATCTCTCAAAAAGTGGCAGTTTCGTATCCCTGGCTTCGCTAAGCACTCTCTTGTTAAATAATAACCAGCTGAGTTCCCTGTTCGTAAAATAAGCTGGATTTCCATATCTGCTTGACTGAATCACATGTATGCCTCGTGTCTCGCTTCTGTATTTTATTAATGTCATTATCTAAAATGTATCTTACATGCCTCGATGTTATATTTCTTAACATATATCTGTCATACTCTTTTTATCTGTTTTATCACCGGATGCACATTAAATACTTCTTCGAAAAAAGATGACCTTGCTGAAAGCATCCCTTTCTCCAGTGTGATATCCTCGTCCGCGCTGACAGAACACTCCAGGATATTTCCACGTATCTGTACTTTCATATCACCAAATTTCTGCTTGTGGCTCCTGTCAAGCCCGTTAGCAAGTCGCAGCATCGCTGTCAGCTTCGCGATAGTAAGATAATCCTCACGGCTTATCGTAAGTTTTCTTCCAAGTTCTTCATAATACTCGAACTCTGAATGATTAAATTTGACAACATTTGCAACAATCTCACGCTCCATATGAGAAAGTCCGATTATCTCCGTCGATATAATTATATTATATGAGCATTCTCCCAAATTGACCATGCTTATGTATTTACCACAGTCATGCAGGATTGCTGAAATACGTAGTAAAAGTCTTTGTCTTCTTCCGAGACCATGAACTTTCTTCATGCAGTCAAATATCTCAAGCGCGATCTTTTCAATAGTCTCACTTCTTTTTCGTGACCCCATATATCTGGCGCTGATATTTTTTGCACACGCAATGATATCTTCTTCAAAATTATGCTTAAGTGTGACCAGTTTCTTATTTTCAGCGTACTCATATGCCATTCCGTCACTTAATGTGACTCCCGGCACCCATATGACTTCCGCGTTCATCATATGACATATACTGCTTACTAGAATCTCGGAAATAAAAGTTGGCTGTACATTCTCTTCAGGGATATCCATAACGTGTGCTATTTCTGAAGTTCCCATGCTCTTTACTTCCATTAAGATCTTGGAGACCTCGCTTATACTCATAAATCGATGCTCATCTCCTACGATTTTTTTGTCCACGATCGCTGAGATATAATCATCAACTATAATTATGTTCGGCACATTAATTTCATCCAGATATAACTTTTTAAACACTTCGAGCTGTGAACTTATATATTCCTCAACAAGATCTTCAAAGTTCTCTGATGACGCATTCAGAACCCTCATCGCTTCCTGAAGTCTCAATACTCCAACCTTCATATTCTGCGTAGTAACAAGTGTATCCTTGTCAAAGAGAGATATCTGAATACTTCCTCCGCCTACATCGACGATAGCGGTCTTCTTCTCTATTATCTTCTCAAACTCTCCGCCCTTTGAAGCGACTGATTTATAATCAAGAAAGCGCTGCTCAGAATTACTTAGAACGCCTATGCGTATTCCGGTTCGCTGCTCAATCTGGTCTACTACGATAGCGGTATTTTTTGTTTCTCGCAGTGCGCTCGTACCATATGCCCGATAGTCATCTACTTTATATGAACTCATTATCTTTGAAAAATCGCATAGTTTATCACACAGCTCATTTATCTTTTCGCATGACATCTTACCGGAAACATATGTTTCCGAGCCAAGATCAAGACTACACCTTATCGAATCCACTTCCCGAATCCCTGTCGCATGCGATATCTCAAATATCTTCATCGCAAGTTCAAATGACCCGACATCAATAGCCGCAAATGTCTTCATACGCTTCCCCCTTAGTAGTCAACATGCTACTGCTTATACCCTATTCCTGCTTTCCGAGCAGATGATCGATATACTGCTGTGCTGTCCTTCCGGATTTCCCGCCATGACTGATTTCCCAGACATTTGCTCCCCCAAGCAGTTCTTCCTCGCTCAAGTTCACATTATTTCTCTTGGCAAGTTCTATCACGATATCGTCGTACTCGCTCTTGTCCGGAGACCCGAAATATATCCTGACACCAAAGCGATCCGAAAGTGAAAGTTTCTCCTGAACCGTATCTCCCGTATGCATATCCTCACCTTTATCTGCATTGTCCGAATAGTTCTCACGTACAAGATGTCTACGATTCGATGTCGCATATATCAGAACATTCGATGGCTTCTTCTCAAGACCACCTTCTATAACTGCCTTAAGATACTTATATTCCGTTTCAAACTCCTCAAAGCTCAGATCATCCATATATATGATAAATCTGTAATTTCTGTCCTTTATCTGAGAAATAACACTATTGAGATCCTTGAACTGATATTTATAGATTTCGATCATACGAAGCCCACGATCATAATATTCATTTGATATCGCTTTTATGCTCGACGACTTGCCCGTCCCTGCTTCACCATACAGCAGGCAGTTATTTGCCGGACGCCCTTCAATAAATGACACCGTATTGTCTATCAGCTCCCTTTTTGCTTCATCGTAACCAACGAGATCATCCATGTATACGTGTCTGATGTTTCTTATCGGAACTATGACTGCTTCGCCATCTTTATCTTCGCTGACTCTGAACGCCTTATGAAGCCCAAATCTTCCGACTCCATATTCTTTATAAAACAATGTCAGCGCTTCTTTCATCTTTATTGAAGATGATTCATCATCTTCCTCACCCACAGACGCATCACTTCCAAGTTCACAAGACAGTGAACATATCCTGTCTCGTATCCTGGTATTATAAACATGACTATCCTCATCCGGTCTTCTGTACCCGGTAAGAGACATGAACTCCCGCACATAAAGCTGATCGCACATCTCAGAAAAATCGAATCTAAACCACTTTCTGAATGCTGATATATCGTGAAGTACGAGTTCATCTATTGTTCCGCCTATCGCACCACGTATCTCGCACGCCCTGCTGTATGCATTTTCATTATTTACCAAAAGATCCGTAAGATAACAGTGCCAGAGGTTCCCGTAGAACCCCATCATTGCTGCCTGCTCTATAAGTCTGTGCATACAATCATATAATAATGTTCTGCTCTTTTCGACCGACTCATGTTCCGTATAGTGATCCATAAGCCATGTCATATCTTTAAGTATTGAATTCTCCGGAATATCCCGATAAACTATCAGTTCTTTTTCTGTCATCTTCTCCTCTTTCTTCTCAGTAACATCCGAGTATCTTCATCTTGCCGGATTCCTCCCGGATTCCGAGAAGTGCACTCTTGACCGCACTGTCATTTAGATTACCTGTAAAATCAACAAAGAACCGGTATTCCCAGTTGCGTCCTTCCAGCGGTCTGCTCTCTATCTTCGTCATATTCAGATCATTATAGATAAAATGAGAGAGGATTCTATAAAGTGTTCCACTCTTATGCGGCAATTCGAAACAGATACTGATCTTTGACGCATCCGACCGAAACATCTTTTTATTTGTCACGATAATGAACCTTGTTTCGTTATTATCTTCCTGATTGATTCCACGCTTAAGGATATCAAGATCATAAAGATTTGCAGCTTTTTCACTTGCTATCGCTGCCTGTGTCCTATCGCCGTCATTCTTGACTTTCTGTGCGGCAAATGCGTTATTCTGCATGCCTATCGTCTCCCATTCGGGATGTTCTGAAAGGAATTTTGCTGACTGCATAAGCGACTGCGGATGTGAGAAGACCTTCTTTATCTCAGTACTATCGGCACCTTGTATCCCCATCAAGCAGTGATTTATCGATATTACCTGTTCTGCCACGATATAACAGTCATATTCTTCAATAAGATCTTCTGTCTGTGA
>JAGPKJ010000005.1 GCA_018053995.1 Lachnospiraceae bacterium
AACACACTGTTTCTGTGATGATGATTTTGATAAATTTGACCGTGGAGCAAGGATCAAGACTAAGTATGTCTGCTTTACAGATTATGATCCGCTGATTCTCAACAAAGAAGTCGCTTTCAAAAAAGTCGAGATCAAGAATACATTTGGCGAGTGGATCGCTGCTAATGGCATGAAACAGGCCAGGATCGCCGAGACTGAGAAATACGCCCATGTTACATTCTTCTTCAATGGCGGTGTCGAGAAGCCAAATAAAGATGAGGACAGAATCCTTGTAAATTCACCGAAGGATGTCGCAACATATGATCTTAAGCCTGAGATGAGCGCATACAAGGTATGTGACAAACTTGTTGAAGCTATAAAGAGTGGCAAGTATGATGTCATTATCATCAACTTCGCGAATGCGGACATGGTCGGACATACAGGAGTTGAAGCAGCAGCTATAAAGGCTGTTGAGACAGTAGATGAATGTGTTGGTAAGGCAGTCGATGCGGTTAAGGAAGTCGGCGGCGCAATGTTTATCTGTGCAGATCACGGTAATGCAGAACAGCTTGTGGATTATGAGACAGGTTCTCCTTACACAGCTCATACAACAAATCAGGTGCCGTTTATTCTTGTAAATGCAGATAAGAAGTACTCACTTAGAGATAACGGATGCCTTGCGGATATCGTTCCTACACTTATTGAACTTATGGGTATGAAACAGCCCGCAGAGATGACGGGTAAGTCATTACTTATCAGCAAGTAAGGGATAGAAGAGTGCAAAGAGCTAAGAGCTAAGAGCTAAGAGCTAGAAGCAAAGAGCTAGAAGCTAAGAGCTAGAAGCTACAAAAATCTGCTATAAGTGGTAGAGATATTTTTTATGTACTATAACCCCGGATATAAGGCACTCATGTGCTGAGCATCCGGGGTTTTTAATTTGATTTGTCTCGATCTTTTGGTTGCGGGCTTTGGTCTGTTGTGTTAGAAGGAGGTCTGCTTGATTACAGCCTTGGCAGAGAGAGGAGCTTGCTTGGCTTTTGAATTGCAGGAGTAGGAGACTCGATTGGATGCTGGCTTTGACAGGAGAGAGGAGCTTGCTTAGCTTTTGATTTGCAGGAGCAGGAGAACTGCCTGGATGCTGGTTTTGACAGGAGAGAGGAGCTTGCTTGGCTTTTGAATTGCAGGAGTAGGAGACTTGCCTGGATGCTGGTTTTGACAGGAGAGAGGAGCTTGCTTGGCTTTTGAATTGCAGGAGCGGGAGACTTGATTGGATGCTGGCTTGGACAGGAGAGAGGAGCTTGCTAGGTTTTTGATCTGGCAGGAGCCGAATGCTTGCTTAGGTGCTTTGTCTTAGCTATATTGAGGATGTTTTCTTCAAAAACAGTTATGTAAACTAGAATAATTGACATGAAAAATATTTTTACGTACAAAGCGCTAAAATGAAAGCTTTAGTAGGTAAACATCATAATAGAATACAATGATATATAACATGAAATTATGATATAGTCATTATTTTGTATCGGGCAATACAGTATTTGGCTTAATTCAAAGGAATATAAGTTTACATAACATATGAGCAGCTAATTTTTTACGTACAATTGCTTATAAAATGGCATTTAGTAGGTAAAGTAGAAGTTCTGGCTTATGTTTTCATAAAGATATTGACAAACTAGCGTACTTAGTGTATTACTATAACTAGTACACACAATACAATCATCAATCATCGATGATCGAGCAGCAAGAAGTAGCAGTAACCAGCAAGAAGCAAACAGCAAGTAACAAGTGAAATGCAGTGAGCAATATAAAATTCATTCGGATAACAGAGTAATGGAGCCAGGGATGAAGAATGATAATATGATTCTTTATATATAATCCCGATTCATATGTGTTTTATTAGAAATCCAAGGAAGGATAGTGATTAAATGATTGTCATTGATTATAGGGATACGCGACCAATATATGAACAGGTTGTGGAAAAGTTCAAGATCCTGATACTTAAAGGCGGACTACAGGCTGATGAACAGATGCCGTCAGTAAGAAGTCTTGCGATGGATCTTTCAATCAATCCAAATACGATACAGAAAGCATATACAGAGCTTGAACGGCAGGGTTTCATCTACACGGTGAGAGGTAGAGGCAATTTTGTTGCATCGCCGGATAAGCTCAAGAAGGAACGCATGGATGAATGCAGACAAGAATTCAAAGAAAAAGCAAAGGAAGCCATGGAACTTGGAATAGACAGAGAACTGCTAATAGCAGATATAAAGCAGATATAAAGCAGATATAAAGCAGATGCAATCATAAGCATGTTGGTAGATGCGAGATCAACAAGCAAGAGATCAACAAGCAAGAGATCAACAAGCAAGAGATCAACAAGCAAGAGATCAACAAGCAAGAGATTAACAAGCAAGAGATCAACAAGCAAGAGTTCAACAGAAGAGAGATTTGCGAGCAAGGAATAATTGGTCGAGAGATATTTAGAGACTGAATATGTAAATTAGAAATGTGCAAATGTGAGGTGCGAATATGATCGAGATAAATGAGCTTTCAAAAGCTTTTGATGGTCTGAAGGCAGTAAATAATGTAACACTTAAGATTAATGAAAAGAATGTCTTTGGGCTTATCGGAACGAACGGAGCAGGAAAGAGCACGATGCTCCGGATGATGTCGGGAGTACTAAAGCAGGATAGCGGATCGATAACAGTAGACAGTATGCCGGTATATGACAATATAGAAGTAAAGAAGAATATATGTTTCATTTCCGATGATCCGTATTTCATGTCAAATGCGACGCCTGCGGATATGGAATCACTGTACGCGGGAATCTATGAAAAATTTGACAGAGAACAGTTTGAGAAACTGTTGGGAAGTTTTGAGCTGGATTCCGGTAGAAAGATAAACACATTTTCGAAGGGTATGAAGAAGCAGCTTGCAGTATTACTTGGTATATGTTCGAAAACAAAATATCTGCTTTGCGATGAGACATTTGATGGACTTGATCCGGTAATGCGGCAGGGAGTCAAGTCTATGATAGTCGATGCGATAGAGGAAAGAGGGCTTACTCCGATAATCGCCTCGCATAATCTAAGAGAGTTAGAAGATATATGTGATCATATCGGTCTGCTTCATAAAGGTGGAGTTCTTCTTTCGGAGGATCTTGAAGATCTGAAGTGTAACATCCAGAAGATACAGTGTGTGTTCAAAAAAGAGGATGATGCGGCAGAGGCAGTCAAGGGACTCGATATAATGAAGAGTGAGAAGAGAGGATCACTTCATACATATACGGTGAGAGGAAACGTACAGGAGATCACCGACAGATTCGAATCAGTAAGTCCTGTATTTTTCGAGGTACTTCCTCTGTCACTTGAAGAGATATTTATCAGTGTGACAGAAGTGGCCGGATATGATATCAAGAAGATAATCTTGGGATAGGCTCAGAAGTTTAAATTAATCAATACGGAGGCGTATTATGATGGCATCAAAAAGGACATCACTTGGAAATTCGGGATATGACAACAGACACAGGATATGGATATGGATCGCAGTTGCACTGCTTCAGATCATCTATTATCCCGGAATGCTCGAGATATATTTCAGCAGAGTACTTGCAACATGGCAGTCAGCGGGCGGCACTTCGCTTGGCAGTCTGATGATAAATGCGACTAAAAGTGCGTTGTGTTTTAATGACAATGCACTGCCTGCGATAGTGATCCCGGCAGTTCTTATCGCGATGGAAGAATTTGCATATCTTAATAACAGGAGCGCCGTAGATTTTTATGGAAGTATTCCTGTTAAGGCAAATAAAAAGTATATAAATACATTCTTTGGCGGGATGTTAGTCTATATAATCCCATTTGTGATAAGCTGTGTCATCGCAGTTATTATCGCGGCGGGCAGGCATGCGTTTAACGCAGATATAGCAGCTTCACTTGCTCTTTCTATGTTATTTGACATAATGTTCTTCCTTGCAATGTACGGGCTTACGATTGCTGTAAGCATGTTCACAGGAAATATACTAACAGCATTTTTCGGAACGATGTTTGCTTCGGTATATCCGGATCTGATTGCATATGTTGTCAGTAATTACAGATCAACATTCCTGAAAAGCATAAGTAGTGTATTTACCGAAAAAAGATTTGGATGGTCACTTATAGAAAATTATACAACAGCATCAACCCTGATAAATGTAGATTATCTGAGTCCCGTCGATTCAGCTACGATATGGAGACTTGCGTATTCTGCATACATAAGATTTCTGATAACGATAATCATAGCAGGCATCATTGCATATATGGCATTTATGAAAAGACCTGCGGAGACAGCAGGTAAGTGCCTATCAACTAATGTTATAGCAGCACCGCTCAAAGTTTTGATCTCTATACCCGTTGGAATGTATGTTGGAATACTGATATATGAAACGTCAAATCATAATATGACACTTATGGTGATCGCACTCATAGCGTCAACGCTTATCATGGCGATGCTTATGGAAGCACTTTTTGAATTTGACATACATGCGGTGACAAGGCATATGGTTCCGGCATTTATCTCGCTCGCAGCAGCACTCCTTTTATTTGCATCAGTAAAGTTCGACTGGACCGGATACGACAGGTTCGTTCCAAATGCTGAGGATGTGGACAGCTGTGTATTATATGTTCCGAGTGCTGGCGGAGCTTCGATAATCTCCGGATATTACAATCATCTGGGATGCTATGGAGATGCATCGGCGCTTTATGCAAAAGATCATATGTTCCTTAAATCGGTAGATGAGATATGTGAACTGAATCAGAATAGCGTTGATAATTATAAAAAACTTTATAGTGAATTCGGACAAAGTACAACGAATGTCTGTGAGTTCGATGTTCTGTACAGGATGAAGAATGGTACAGAGAAAACAAGGATGTTCTATGTAGATCTTTCCGATAAGAAAAACTGTGCACTTATGGAAAAGATAATAGGCAAGGAATTCGTTGATGGAATCTATCAGTTGTCATCAGATCCGGATGGTATGGTAAATCAGGGAAAGTTTTCGCTGATGTATTCAAACGGATATGCTTATTCTAAGCTTAAAACTGACGATTTCAGAACGCTTCGAAATGCATGGGTCAAGGATGCACAGAGTAAAATGATATTCAGCACGATGCAGAACAGCATTCCATGCGGAATGATCCAGCTTAGCTATAAGGATAATTTTAATGCAGTACAGATCCCTGTATATGATTCTTTTGAAAACACGTTGTCATGGCTCGAAGATCATAATGTGGATCTTCCCAAGAAGATAAACCCTGATGATATCGCAAGCATCGCAGTCTCATACTTTGCTTATCTGGATAGCGATACGGATTCTCCTCAGGCAGGGGAAGGAGTTACTTATACGGCAGCCGCAGATGAAATGAATATGACAGAAGACTCAGAAACTGAAGAAGACGCTGAAGCACAGCAGGCTAAGAATGCAGTATTTTCCGATCCTAAAGAGATAGAGCAGATCGTTCCGGCGATATATCCACAGATGCTTTCCACAGGGTGGAATCTTCAAAGCGATACGGATCAGAATTATTCTGTCGATGTAACGCTCAAGAGCGATGTCACATATAAGACCGATTCATGGGTTTTCTATTGCGGCGTGTACAGCGGACAGATGCCAAAGTTTGTCGATGACAAGATTGGAAAATAAAATGCAGCTGCAGAATCAAAAGATTGAAAGATAGAATGCAGACGCAGAATCACAAGCTGGGGAATGCAGCAGTTGTATCACAAGCTGGCATGGCTGGCATATAATGGAGATCGCAGGTTACTGATCAAAGTACCTGCGGTCTCTTATTTTGCGGCAATTTTGACACTTGCACGATGATAAGACTTCAATCTGATGTGTTGATGGAACAAGTTATGATATAATCACAACTGATGCATGAACATAAATGATGCGGCAGATTTCAAAAGCAACTTTTGTGCTATGATGCGACGAGTTACTGATGTATGTTTGATTAACGGGTACGGCATGATGACTTAACGGCTGCGGATGATGACCAAGCGGCGGTCATATAATGACAGAGTGATAGAGATAGTGAGGGGACACGGTAAATGGGAAGAAAAGTAAACTCAAGCTGGAAATACAACTTTTCAAGCGTGATCCTTGAAAGAGGACAGAAGTATTACAAGGCGGGGAAAGTCCATAATATGGTTGTTACATCGACTGAGGTCGATGCGATCGTTGACGGAACTGAACAATACTGTGTCCAAATCAAGAATCCGGCATCAGCTTTTCCGGTGATGAAATGCAGCTGCCCTTACGGAAGATGCTGCAAACATATGGCAGCGGTCTTGTACAAATGGGAGACTGAGGGAAGAGCAGAAGATGATAATGGTACTGATCATGCGCATAGAAATTATAATGTGATCGTAAGAAATCCGTTTGATGAAAAAAACCTTCCTGAGAAAATCGCAGAAACCTATAAGATAGCAAAGAAAAACGGAGTCAAACCATATTACGATATCCCGTCAATGTTTAAGGATATAGAAGTCACAAGGAAGACTTGCGATGAAGCGGTAGAATACGTCAATTCCGGAAATGTAAGGATAACTGATTTTAATGAGGGATATCTTAATGGTACATATGACCGTGATAAAGCTTCACAATGTATGGCAATGATAGAAGGGAAATACCATGATGATACAGAATGGTATCAGATAGAGATCTATATTTTTCGCGATGAGATTGAAATTGCCAATTGCCAATGTGGATGCAGTTATCCGCCATCGTACTACACCAGGTATGTAAAGACATCGTTTTGCAGTCATTTGATGGCGATGATGTATCTTGCCTATGATTATATACTCAAGGTGAATCCGGGAGATGACACGAACCGCCAGGCGTGTACATTCCTGGATGAGCTGAGCCAGATGCGCGTAAATAAGATGATTGAGGAAAGCAGGCCGCGTGTTTCTGATATACGTCTTGTTCCGAGGCTTACCAACTATGATGACGTGCTTGAACTTTCATTTAGGATAGGGACTGACAAGCTTTATGTTCTAAAAAATATTCACAAGCTTATAGGACTTGTGGAAAATAACAGGTCTCTTGAACTCGGTAAAAAATCCGGAATCAATTTTATGACGGATGCATTTGATGATAATGCAGCGCAGTTATTCGAGCTTATTAAGGTAAATGATTCACGCAGAACATCATATAACGGACGTCATTCCATGTTTCGCGACGAATATGATAATGACTCATATGAATCTATCGCGTTAAGCGGTGATATGCTTGACCGTTTCTTTGACATAATGAAGAACAAAACTGTTGAACTGCAGCATACTGAAGTGGGGTCAAGGGACGTGGAAGTGCTTCTTAAAGACGGAAGTCTTACTGTGAAAATGTCTATAAGAGCAAATACGGATTCAGGCAGATTTGACGGCATAGATGTGGAAGGCACGCTCCCGTCAAAACTCGATGGAGAAAGATATCATTATTTTATCAATAAGCATTCATTTGTAAGGATTGGTCCGAAAGAATACAGGAGCATCGCGCCTTTCTATAGCATTTCCGAGGACGGTCAGTTTTCGATGATGATAGGAAATAAAAGGATCAGTGATTTCTATTATCGTGTTCTTCCGCAGTTATATGAGAATCCAAACGTTAAGATAGATAATCCTGATGAAGCTTACATAAGACAGAATATGCCGGCCAATGCGGATATTACTTTTTATCTTGATTCGGAAAATGGGATACTCAAGTGCATCGGGACGGCAGACTATAACAACAGTGACAGCACATCTGTTGATAGAAAGTCAAAGCTTGATAGCGGCAGAGCGTTCGATATCAGGACGATAGAATATAAAGAGCTTCCGATTGAAGCATTTAGAAATGCTGACAAAGAAGATCAGACAGCGGATCTGATCAAAGAGTATTTTCCGAACTATAATGATGTAACTCATGAATATTGCTGTGACAGGGACGATGACCAGGTTTTCAAAATCCTTGATACAGGTATCTCTGATCTTATGTCTGTTGGAGAAGTTCAATGTACGGACAGATTTAACAGGATAAGGATACGCAATATGCCGCAGATTCAGATTGGTGTTTCGGTAAGCAATGATCTTATGAATCTTAAGGTCTTAAGCGAGGGCGTATCGCCCGACGAACTCGCTGATCTCCTTGCAAGTTACAGGAGCAAGAAAAGGTATCATCGTCTGAAAAATGGCGATTTCATAAGCATTGAAGGGGACAACTCAATTGAGACGTTTTCTGATATGCTGGATAACCTCAAGATACCGCTTAAGGATATGATCAGAAATAATATTAAAGTACCGCTTTATCGCGCACTTTATCTTAACAAGATGCTCGAAGATCATGATGAGATCGCGCAGAATCGTGACAGTGGTTTTAAGTCTCTCATAAAGGAGTTCAAAACCGTCGGAGATTCAGATTTTGAAGTACCAAAGTCGCTTGAGGGTACAATGCGCGAATATCAGAAGTACGGGTATAAATGGATAAGGACACTTGCACAGTTCGGCTTTGGAGGGATACTTGCCGATGACATGGGACTTGGTAAGACACTTCAGGTAATCTCTGTTCTATTGTCAGAGAAGGAAAAGATATCACTGACAAACCTTGTTGTATGCCCGGCATCGCTTGTGTATAACTGGCAGGAGGAATTCTCAAAGTTTGCGCCGTCTATCAGAACGCAGACGGTTACGGGAACTCTTAGTGAAAGAAAAGAAATATTAGAGCATGCACCTGAGTATGATGTGCTTATCACTTCGTATGATCTGCTTAAGAGAGACGCTGTATATTATGAGGAACTGAAATTCAGATTCCTTGTGATCGATGAGGCTCAGTTTATAAAGAATCCAAAATCCGGTGCGGCAAAATCAGTGAAGATCATAAACAGTTCGCGCAGGATAGCGCTTACAGGAACGCCGATAGAAAACAGACTCAGCGAACTTTGGAGCATATTTGATTTTCTGATGCCGGGATTTCTGTTTTCGTACGAAGATTTCAAGAAGAGATTTGAGACACCGATAGCAAGAGATGGTGATAAAGATGCTACAGAGCGTCTTCAGAAGATGGTCGCGCCGTTTATCTTACGAAGACTGAAAAAGAACGTACTCGCAGATCTCCCGGAAAAGACGGAAGAGAACCGTTACGCAAAGATTACAGGCGAGCAGCAGAAACTTTATGATGCTCAGGTTCTCCATATGCAGAAAATGCTTAAGATGTCTTCAGATGAGTTTAACAAAAGCAGGATTCAGGTTCTGGCGGAACTTACGAAGATACGGCAGATCTGCTGCGATCCGTCACTTATCACTTCTTCATATACTGGCGAATCTGCAAAATTGGAGGCATGTATCGATCTGATAAAGAGCGCGATGGACGGCGGGCACAGGATGCTTGTGTTTTCGCAGTTCACATCGATGCTGGCTATAATCCAGAAAAGACTTGATGATGAGAAAATAAGATATTTCCTTATCACAGGAGCAACGCCCAAAGAGGAGAGAATTAAGCTCGTACATGAATTCAACGAGAGCGAAGGACAGAATGATTATAACGATGAAGGCGGAAGCACGTCAGCAGAAGACTCATTGAGTGAAATCTCAGCAAATGAAAATGATAAAAAAGGAGTCTCCGTGTTTCTTATTTCCCTGAAAGCAGGCGGAACAGGGCTGAACCTTACAGGTGCGGATGTCGTCATACACTATGACCCGTGGTGGAATGCGGCGGCGCAGAATCAGGCGACCGACCGTGCGCACCGTATCGGGCAGACGAAGGAAGTTTCGGTGTACAGACTGATCGTGAAAGGCACGATCGAGGAAAAGATCATGAAGATTCAGGAAAGCAAGAGTGACCTGGCAGATGCGATACTTTCCGGCGAGCAGCAGTCACTCGGACAGCTATCAAAGGACGAACTGGCGGAGCTGCTGGGATAGAAGGTATGTGGCGGTAACAGTGGAGAGACCGCAGAAGCACAACATCAGCAAAATCGTAGAAATACAACATCAGCAAAATTTGACAATTTGCTGAATAAATACTACTATACAGATATAAAGGTGCTGCCAAGAACGAACGGTTCACCTCATCATTCGCTAATTATATTTCAAATCAGCAACCGAACTCGGTCAAGGGCGGTTGCTTTTTTGATGCTTAGATGATTGCCGTATACTGATAACTGTCACGATAATGCTTATAACAGTCACAACTATA
This sequence comes from Lachnospiraceae bacterium, assembly GCA_018053995.1. Lineage (GTDB taxonomy): Bacteria > Bacillota > Clostridia > Lachnospirales > Lachnospiraceae > JAGPKJ01. Next base: position 10,181 of record JAGPKJ010000005.1, read on the forward strand.
GCGACGACATCTAAGATGATCTTTATCATCAAATCTATGTACCTTTCGTCTTATTTTCCATTAGTATCACCTCCAAACAATACTGGAAGCTCTCAAATGTAAACATCTGGCAAAAGGTGAACCGCTTACCGTTTTGGCAGCACCCTATATTGATAATAAATTAGGAACAAACGATATGCAATAAGATAATCGCCTTGGAGTCAATTTTGTGCAGAAATCAACGCGAATCCAGAGATTCGAAGTATATTGATATTCAACTGGAACGTGGTATTATTAAATGGTACGAAATGAGGCAAAACCGAGGCAACCCGGCGGCGCAAAACTATAGGGACTCAATGAGTCAGCCAGCTGCAATATGTTGTAATCCTGATGCTGAGGCTGAAAAGTCCCGGCATTTTTATATTATGGGGGAAAATCATATGAATATTATTTCGGAAAAATTTAAGAGAGTAGCAGGAATTCTAGTAGCGGTAACTTTTATTTTAATTGCGTTGATTTTTCCTTCAACGGCAGTACAAGCTAAGACCGCAAAGGCTGCGACTACGGATGTTAAAGTTTTGATGGTATTGAATGATGGAACACAAGTGCTGTGGAGTGAAGGTGCAACGCTTCCTATGTCGAAAATGAAAGGTAGCTATGCGGTATTATTGAATGCAGTTCCGGGTATGTCGTATACGTTTTGCAATGGTCCAAGTATGGGAGGATATCACTTCGAAGACGAAGGTGATGGTGATGATGTAATCTTTGGAATAATGACAGAACCAACTAATTCAAAGATAATCGCTGCATATCAAAAGGATGTTCTTTATAATCAATACTTTACATTGCTGAATACGACATCGCCATTATTGACATCAGCGGGAGATATAGATGGACTTCAAAATCCAATTTATGATATGTATTTTGTAGCGTTTCACGAAATCAATGCTAACGATGTTGAGACAGGAAAACGCTGGTCGTTTAATTTTAAGGTTGATAAGACCAGATAATATCAAGTACTTTTATTTATATTAAGTATTGCTCGGAGTTTATTTGATATGAAGAAAAATGTAATCAGGAACCTATAATGATAATAAATTCATGAGACATTGCAAATGTAAAGAAAAATGCTTGCGTATTATTTTGAAAAATCATATTTTTAGAATAAAAAAGATAAAGAGGTGGCTATGATGGCACAAACAGTTAATGTAAATTTCCGCCTTGATAAAGATGTAAAAAAAGATATGGAAAAGACCTGCGATGAAATCGGGATTTCTATGAGTGCAGCTTTTACTATATTTGCAAAAAAAATGAGCAGAGAAAAACGTATACCGTTCGAAGTTTCAGTTGATCCGTTTTATTCTGAAAACAATACGAAGCATTTAGAGAAGATTGTAAGTGACGTAAAGACTGGTAAAGCGCATTTTGCAGAGCATGATCTGGTTGAGGTAAAATAATGCGACTGCTATGGGAAGATAATGCGTGGAACGGCAAACTCGCCCTACAGAATTTCACATAGACATTATCAGAAATGTTGGAGACAACTGTATAAACGTGAGATGTAGTGAAACTGTAAGACTTGTGTGGAATGCAGATTTGGCAGTTTCTTTTTAACATCCTTTGTAATGATTAAAAAATTATATGGGAGGATTTGAAATTGGGGAATACAGTCAAGTTCGATAAACGGAAGAGTGATGATCTTAAGGAACTCAAGAGACGACAGGCGGAATTTGACAAGGTTTCATATGAATATAATCAGCATCTTAACAGGTTCTGCCTTATCGGTGAAAATTCAAAGGGTGGAACTAGTTATGAAAAAGCAGTGGACGATGTGATTGAGTGTATGGGAGCACTAAGCATAGCTGGTCATGCAGTAAAGGAGCAGCGTGAGAAGATGGGGCTTAGAACCAAACCGAAATCACATGATGGCAGTACAGAGGGCGGCGCAGAGGATAGCGTGGATGATATGGAGGACGGTCAGGACGGATTTTTGTGGAGAGACCATATTGAAGACGATGACGGCGAGCCAGATAAATAATGATGATAAATATGTCGCAGAGAGAAAAATCATGTAAAATTATGTAAAGAAAGTTTGCAGAATTTGCCCCGCAGAATTTTACTTGCTAATAATGAAATGATATGCTAGACTATAACTTGCGTTATTAAGCAGGAGGTCAGAAATGGAAACATTACGTACAGTTCTTTCAATTGTTTATATCATAGCGTGTGTTGTATTGATAGTAGTCGTACTTATGCAGGAAGGCAAAGATCAAGGCCTTGGAGCTATAAGCGGAGCTGCTGAAAGCTATTGGGGCAAGAACAAGGGTCGCTCGATGGAAGGCAAACTTGTAAAGCTGACCACATTTCTTTCAGTCATCTTTGTTGTAGTCGCATTAGTACTGAACATGAAGACATTGTGATTATGTGATTCATGAGGCACCCTCAATACGAGGGTGCTTTATTTTTTTCGAGAGCAACAAGTCCACACAGACAAGTTTACATGCATGTGTAGCGACTTTGAGCAATATTAAGGAGTAGAGATTGGATAAAGAAGAATTATTTGAAAACAGAAAAAAGAAAATATATGAACTTATGCAGGATAAGCTGTATCAGCCGATGAAGGAAAAAGAACTTGCCGTGTTCATGGATGTCGCTAAGGAAGACAGACATGAGCTTCGCATGGTTCTTCGCGCACTTATGGATGAAAATAAGATCGAGGTAAATGCGCGGGGCAAATATAAGGTATCTGCGGCAAGGTCATTTACAGGGACATTTGTGAGCAATGCTAAGGGCTTTGGATTTGTTGAGGTTGAAGGTCTTGATGAAGATCTGTTCATACCGGGGACGGAAACAAATGGTGCATATGATTCTGATATCGTTGACGCAGAGCTCATTCCAAGCCATGGCAAAAGGCAGGAAGCCAGAATCGTCAATATCGTTAAGCGTGGAATCAGCCAGATCGTCGGTGTATATACAGATAGGGGAAATGGAAGAGGGTACGTGACACCGGATAACGCTAAACTTCAGGATGATATCCAGATCGACAGCGAAGATTCTATGGGTGCCGTAACAGGACACAAGGTTTTGGTTGAGATACTTGATTATGGTGATGATATCTCAGCTCCAACAGGAAGAGTGTCTGAGATACTCGGTCATATAAATGATCCGGGAGTCGATATCCTTTCGATCATAAAAGGTCATGAGATCCCTGTCGATTATCCGGAAGATGTTATGAAGCAGGTTGAAGGTATCGAAGACAAAGTATCTGAAGCTGAGAAGAAGGGCCGCGAGAATCTGCGTGCTATGCAGATGGTCACGATAGATGGCGAGGATTCCAAGGATCTCGATGACGCAGTGTCTGTTTCATTTGTCAATGGAATATACAAGCTTGGCGTGCATATCGCGGATGTATCGAATTACGTTACGGAGAATTCGCCGCTTGATAAAGAGGCACTTGAGCGCGGAACGAGCGTTTATATGGTGGATCGTGTTATCCCGATGCTGCCGCATAAGCTTTCTAACGGAATCTGTTCACTTAACGAGGGGCAGGACAGGCTGGCACTGAGCTGTCTGATGGATATTGATGAAAATGGCGGAATCGTTGATTATCGTATAGTTGAGAGTCTTATTTGCTCAAACAGACGTATGACATATACGAGTGTACAGAAGATAATCGAGGATAATGATCCGGATGAGATTGAAAAATACAAGGAGCTTGTTCCGATGTTCCGTCAGATGGCGGAGCTTGCGGACATCCTTCATGCAAAGCGGGAGAAACGCGGTTCGATCAATTTTGATTTTCCTGAAACAAAAGTTACACTTAATGAAAAAGGTGAACCGGTTGACATAAGACCGTATCCGAGGAACACTGCGACTGATCTGATCGAGGAATTTATGCTTGCGGCAAATGAAACTGTTGCAGAGCATTTCTATTGGCTGGAGGTTCCGTTCCTATATAGAACGCATGAACATCCTGAACCTGAAAAGGTAGAAGAACTTGACGGGTTTTTAAAGAATTTCGGATATCATATGAAGGCTGGGCGTGATGGCGTTACACCGGGCGAACTTCAAAGGATGCTTGATAAGGTAAAGGGAAAGCCGGAAGAATCGCTTTTCTCGACACTTATTCTTCGCAGTCTGAAGCGCGCAAGATATACTACAGAATGCATGGGACATTTTGGACTTGCATGTAAGTATTACTGTCATTTTACATCACCTATCCGCAGGTACCCTGATCTTCAGATACACAGGATAATCAAGGAACAGCTCTGCGGAAAGCTTAAGGGAGAAAGAACTGCGCATTATGACGAGCTCCTGGGCGATGTCGCGAAGCACACTTCTGCGATGGAGAGGCGTGCTGATGAAGCTGAACGTGATACCGTAAAAATGAAGGAAGCACAGTTCATGATGAACCATGTCGGCGAGGAATATGACGGAGTCATTTCCGGTGTCACCGGCTGGGGAATATATGTGCAGCTGCCAAGCACGATCGAAGGACTTGTGCATATATCGAAGCTGCCAGGCGACTATTTTGTATTTGATGAAAAGACATATCGTATGGTCGGCTCGAGGAAAGGTACTGTTTATTCGCTTGGGCAACCGGTCAGAATTCTGGTCGCCGGTGTCGATGCGAAGACGAACAATATTGACTTTGACCTTGTCATAGAGGAAAATGAGAAACAGCCGACGAAGGCTGAAAATAAACATAAGAAGATCGCTAAGACAGTCAGCAGGAGAAAACATGCTGATAGCGATAAAGAAAAGAAAGTCAAGACAGCAAAGATAACTAAAGAAGCTAGGATAACAAAGGGCGCAAAGGCAACCAAGGCAGTAAAGCCAACTAAGACGGTCAAGGTAGAGAAGACTTCGACAAGTACAAAGAAGAAATCAGCAAGTACAAAGAAGTCTGCAGATAAAAAGGTGAGAGCAAAGAGAACATCTGAAGATAAACCTTTGGAGAAGAGAAAGAAAGATGAAAAAGGACGAACCAAGAAAACTGATAGCAAACAATAAAAAAGCATATCATGACTTTTTTATCCTTGAAAAATATGAGGCTGGGATCATGCTTGCGGGGACTGAAGTAAAATCGCTCCGCATGGGAAAGTGCAGCATCAAAGAAGCATATGTCCGAATTGATAACGGTGAAGCTTATGTATTTCAGATGAATATAAGCCCGTATGAGAAGGGCAATATATTCAATAAAGACCCGATCAGACCGAGGAAGCTTTTACTTCACAAGATGCAGATAATAAAGCTTCAGAGTGAACTGACTCAGCAGGGATATGCGCTTATGCCGCTTGAAGTCTATTTCAAGGATGGAAGAGCTAAAGTTGAGATCGGTCTCGCAAAGGGCAAAAAACTCTATGATAAGAGACAGGATATCGCGAAGCGTGATCTGCAACGTGAGGTACAGAGGAAATTCAAGATATCGAATTTATAATATGAAGCAATACTGACAAAATATTGACGGTTTCCGTAAATGTGGTAATATAGTTATAAATACAGCTGATACAATTCATGCATCGGCTGTCATATGGGTTAGTAAAGGTTTCGACAGGGATCTTGCAGCTGGAGAAGCTATCCGCACGTGATGCGTCAAATCACAACTTTAAACACAAACGCTGAAGATAATTTAGCATACGCAGCCTAATGGCTGCTGTCCGTCCTAATGCACCTACACCTTAGGGTACGGGCATCGAGCCTGTAGGAAACGACACCGGCAAAGCTTTGAGCCAGTGGGCGTACCATGAAGCTACTGAACGCACAGGGGTGCCAATCTCCCGGTGCCGGAGGGAATGAGGAGCAATCCAAAATGATAGGCTACGATAGTAGAAGGACAGGGAATGGCTCTTTGGACGCGGGTTCGACTCCCGCCTAATCCATCCATTATTAACAGTATACCCGTAAGCCGCAAGGTGAGCGGGTTTATTTTTTCTAGTATTATGTCAGGTATAGAGATAGATATGTACAGATGCAAGGAGAGATAAAGCATGAACGATAACGACATCCTCGTAGTCGAGGGCTATAAATTCAATTCGACTAAAGATGCAGATCTTGCGCGTGGAGAAGTCAAGAAGGTCGCGTATCTTAATAAGAATATTGGCAGTCTGTCACCGGATAAAGTGCTTGATCTATATAACAAAACGATAGAGGGAAAATCATTTCAGACACCGATCGGCTGGACATATCTCCAGACGATCAGGGAATGGCTCTTACAGGCGGATTACCCGGAAGAAGAGGTAAGACCGATTCCGCTTTACTGTGTGTTTGCAAGAAGCATGGATGAAGAAATCCCGAAGTCAAGGCAGCGGATTATCGCACCGAAGAAAAAAGTTCCATATAAAGCAAATTTTCGCACATCTCTGGCGGTTAACATAATACTTGGAATACTTGTAGCCGCAATGCTGATCCTGGCGAAAAATTCAAATACGCCGAATATCGTAAATTATCGTGATGCAGTTGTTGATCAGTATTCAGAATGGGAGGACAGCCTTACAGAACGCGAACGTGCGCTAAGAGTTAAGGAAAATGAACTGGGAATCGAGGATACAACGGCATTTGAAGAGACAACATCAAAGGTGATCGAATCCGCGGAGATACAAGAAAGTGAATAATCTGTGAAAATCATTTTATTTCACATATTCAACATAAATCGCATATACAATCAATAGTAAATACTGATACATATATTTGCAACAGCAATAGTTGAATACTGATACATATATTTGCAACAGCAATAGTTGAATACTGATATGTATATTTGCAACAGTTGTACTTAAACGTCTGATGGAGGGGAATAGAGATGGATAAGCTGAAAATTCTGGTTGTTGATGATGAAAGTAGAATGCGCAAGCTGGTAAGAGATTTTCTTGTTAAGGACGATTTTGATGTTGTGGAGGCGGGAGACGGCGAGCAGGCTGTTGATATGTTCATGGCGGATAACACGATCGCACTTATCATCCTGGATGTGATGATGCCAAAGATGGACGGGTGGCAGGCATGCAGGGAGATAAGAAAGTATTCTAAGGTTCCGATCATCATGCTGACGGCAAAAGGTGAGGAACGTGATGAACTTCAGGGATTTGATCTTGGAGTTGATGAATATATATCAAAACCGTTCAGCCCGAAGATACTTGTTGCAAGAGTAGAAGCTATTCTGCGTCGCACGAACAGCGCGGCTGGTGAAGATGTGCTTGAAGAGGGCGGGATTAAGATCGACAAGACGGCTCATATAGTTACAATCGATGGGGAAGCTATCGATCTCAGTTTCAAGGAATTCGAACTTCTCACTTATTTTCTGGAAAATAAGGGAATTGCGCTTTCGAGAGAGAAGATTCTCAATAATGTCTGGAATTACGATTATTTCGGCGATGCGCGCACGATAGATACTCATGTTAAGAAGCTTCGCAGCAAGATGGGCGAAAAAGGTGATCTTATAAAGACTATCTGGGGAATGGGCTATAAGTTCGAGACAGAGTAATCTGCAGCAGGGGCTATAAATTCGAGACAGAATAATCGGCGGATTCCGAGTGCTTATAGAAGCTGCGCAAAGCAACTTACAGTATCATATCACATAGTTACTCTTGACACCCACATCACCATATGGAGACAAGCCTTGAAAAATAAAGAATATGTTATAGAGGATGGTCATAACAAAAAGAACAAAGTACATTCGATAAGGCTTCAACTGACACTTTTCTGTGTTCTTCTTGTGTCAGCGATAATAGGTATATGCGTTATCGCGGACAGATGCCTTCTTGAGAGGTATTATCTCAATAACAAGGAATCAGCACTTAAGGAATCATACGAGAAGATTAACTATGCGGCAAGTGAGGGAAGCATAGACAGCGATGATTTCGACATTGAGCTTCAGAATATCTGTGATAAAAACAATATCAGCGTTGTGGTTGTTGACCAGAGTACAGATACAGTCAAGTCGTCATCAGGTGACAGCAGACCGCTCACAAAGCAGCTTTTTGATCACATTTTTGGAAGCCACCTTCTGCCTGCAGACGGTAGTGCGGAAAATGAGACTGCCCCGAATGATGCCGGAGAGGATAATGTTGACGGCACGAAAGCAGTACCAAAGACGCAGCATAAGGTCATAGAGCAGAATGATGCATATACGATTCAGATAGTTAATGATGACAGGATGCAGACAGAATTTATCGAGATGTGGGGAACACTTGATAACGGTTATCTGTTTCTTGTAAGAAGCCCGCTGGAAAGTATAAAAGACAGTGCGCAGATCTCAAATAGATTTCTTATTTACATAGGTTCATTTGCGATTGTCCTTAGCATACTTCTTTCATTTTTCCTTTCAAAGCGCATTACAGAGCCGATCAGAGAGATAACAAGGGTCTCTGAGAAAATGAAAGGTCTTGATTTTAACGCTAAATATAAAGGTAACAGTAACAATGAGATAGGGGTTCTTGGAAAGAATATAAACGAACTGTCTGGAACGCTTGAAAAGACTATCTCAGAGCTTAAGACTGCGAACAATGAGATGAAAAAGGACCTCGCACAGAAAGAGGAAGCTGAGAAGATGCGTCAGGAATTTCTCTCAAATGTTTCGCATGAACTTAAGACACCTATCGCACTTATACAGGGATATGCGGAAGGACTAAAAGACGGGGTCACGGATGATCCCGAGAGTATGAACTTTTATTGTGAAGTCATCTCAGATGAAGCCGGGAAGATGAACAATATGGTCAAAAAGCTCTTGACCCTCAATCAGCTTGAATTTGGAAATGACGTTGTTTCAATGGAACGTTTTGATATAAGGATGCTTATCGACAACTATGTCCAGACAGCCGGAATTCAGATAAAGCAGCATGAAGTCACGGTAGATGTCAAAGGTGATGATCAGGTATTTGTATGGGGAGACGAGTTCAAGACTGAGGAAGTGTTTATGAACTATTTCTCGAATGCGCTGAATCACGTATCGGGTGAGAAACTTATAAATGTCAGTATCAAGACGGACATGGAAAATAAAAAAGCGCATATATCGGTCTACAATACGGGAGAACTTATCCCGGATGATTCAATTGGCAGACTGTGGGAAAAATTCTATAAGGTTGACAAGGCACGCACGCGTGAGTATGGTGGAAGTGGCGTAGGACTATCGATCGTCAAGGCGATCATGGATTCAATGAACCAGAAATACGGTGTGAGAAATCTTGAGGATGGCGTCGAGTTCTGGTTTGAACTTGAACTGGCGTGATAACAGGAGATACAGATGTTCATTATAATACTTGCGGCGTTCATCTTTGTTTCTTTTGCTCTGTCGCAGAGATATGACCGTGATATGATAACCGTTGTTCCGGTGACAACGGTTATTCTTGTGTTTATTCTTTACATTCTGGCTTTTTTCAGGGCGCTTGGTGCGATAGACATTATTGCAGCCGGTGTTTTGGTGCTACTTATATTCTTTTTTTTCAGAAATGATAAAAATGAACGAAAGAAGATCATATCAGATTTTGTTAAGAAGATTACACGACCGGAGATAATACTTCTGGCAGTAATGTCATTGCTTATAATATTTCTTGAAAAAAACAGGATATTTACGTGGTGGGACGATATCAATTTCTGGTCAACAGATACGAAATCTCTTTATTTTCTCGGAGGATTTGCCGGAAAATATGGCAATGTCTCACCGTCGTTCGGCGATTATCCGCAGGGACTAGAGCTTTTTAAATGGCTTTTTCTTCATATGAGTCCGCATAAATATATAGCAGGACTTCAATTTGCAGGATACTATGTCCTGAATCTTATTTTTCTTATTCCGGTCGCACATAAGACGGCACCGCGTTTAAGACCGTTTCTGATAATTGCCGCAATACTTGTTCCCGGTGTGGCAGATGGTATTCATTTTGGCGGGACATGCGCAGATGTGACGATGGGGATAGTCTATGGTTCGCTTCTTGTATCATTGTATGAGATAGCTTCGGGAAATGAAAAGGATGATAACTTTTCGCTTATAAAGATAACATCATATGCAGTATTTCTGTCGTCGATAAAGCAGGTCGGGGTGCAGTGGGCACTTTTGTCTCTTATTTTCTGGATGATCGTGTGCAGAAAAAAATCGAGCGTGTGCTTTGGTAATGCTGCAGGCAACGGCAGGAACGTCAATAGTAAAGGCAACGGCGGAAAAATGAAATCGCAGTTTTGCCGTTTACTTATTCCAATTTTAGCGGTAATCCTGTATCTTGCGTCATGGCTTTCTTTCTGTCTCGTGAGAAGACGTGTGGCGAAACTTACAAGTGAAGGGCTTCACATGGCAAAATCGGGATTCACGGTTCCGAAAAATACATCGGAACTGATGCAATCTTTTGCAAAAGCATTCTTTGATTTTCCTATGCATGTAGACAAAAATCTGACTGTTGACCTGCCGCCGGCTGCGATGACAGTTATTCTTATCGTGGCTCCGCTTGTGATATATGTGGTATCGTTGATCGCCGCAAAGCGCAGAGGGAATATCTCCGTGGCGGTGAGGCTGACGATGCCAGAGACTGCATCCGGGGCGGTGAGGCAGACGATGCCAGAGACTGCATCCGGAGCGGTGAGGCAGACGATGTCAGAGACTGCATCCGGGGCAGTAAGGCTGACTATATTTGAAGTGATATCCGCGGCAGCATCGTATGGAATAATATTCCTTGCACATATAACGATATTCAGGACTGAGTCGCAGTATCTCAATCCGGCGAATATGGCACTGTCTATATCACGATATGGCGCGCCTTTTACGATAGGCGGACTGCTTTTGGCGGCTGGCATAATCGCTGCGAAGAACACTAACATATATGATAATTCAGAAGCAGGTGCAGATACTATTGACATATCTAAACAAGACACATGTATCAGAGAGGTGAAGATATGGCAGATCATAGCAGCTGTATTTACCGCATTTGCGATATTGTGTACCGATTATTCAGGACTTTGGAAGGCAGTATACGGATACCGGCAGACTCTTGATGCAGATAAAGAGTATATCAGTGAAATGCATGATGACGACGGACTTTTATTTGAAGAGGCAGCGGATAGATGTAAGGGCAGCGATAAACTTTGGGGACATAGGGTGATCTACTTCAGAGATTCGAAGAACATCCACTGGGTGAAAGACACATATATAAGTGCAGATGTGTCGCCCGTTCCTGTTATTTTCGCAGATATCTCAGAGAATGAAGAGGATGGTACACTGGCAGCAAAGGTGATGCAGTCGCATGCAGAGTATCTTTATTCAGATGATGCGGGCGATACAGCGTGTGCAGCGTTATCAGCGCATACTGAGGATGGGGAGTTCAAATATGGGCATTTTTATCGTATAATATGTGAGGCAGGTTCATATAGACTAGAACGTGCCGAATTTGATACAGAATAAAATGATGCGGTGTCGAAAGCAGCAATTGTGGTATGATACTGCGAATTGCTTTGAAACTTGTATCATAAGATTGGAAAAATAATAATGGAAAACGATCTGATCCCGGTAATAATACCGTCATATCAGCCGGATGCAAAATTACTAAAACTTGTGCAAAATCTTGAGGAAGCTGCTGTCTCTCCTGTCATCGTAATAGATGACGGCTCGTTAGGAGAGGAGTATCAGTGCATTTTCAGGCAAATAGAAGATTATAAAGACAAAGGATTTTATGTTCTGCATCATGATATAAATATGGGTAAGGGCAGGGCGTTAAAGACAGCATTTAATTTCTGTCTTAACAGATTTCCTGAGATGATCGGGTGCGTAACTATTGATTCTGATGGTCAGCACACAGTCGCGGATATGACAGCATGCAGAGATAAGCTGTGTGAAAATCCGGATGCGCTCATCCTTGGAGTTCGTGATTTCTCTAAACATAATGATAATATACCTGCCAGATCATCATTTGGAAACAGATGCACAAGTGCTGTTATGAAGCTGCTGACCGGAGTTGCAGTTAACGATACACAGACCGGCCTTCGTGCTATCCCTGCATCATTCATGATGAAACTTTTGAATGAAAAGGGAGAACGTTTTGAGTTTGAAACGAATATGCTTCTTGATACAAAGGAAAATAACATAAGGATAATAGAAGTTCCTATAAATACCATATATATTGAGGGCAATACATCAAGTCATTTTCATCCGATACGTGATTCGCTAAGGATATATGCGTTATTTTTCAAGTTCATAATATCGTCAGGTTCATCGTCACTTATCGATATCTTTTTATTCTGGGCATTCAGCACGATAATGCTGCATACCGGATTTTCCGGGAAGTGGTATATAATGGCGGCGACAGTGATGGCAAGGATCATATCGTCTGTATATAATTTCGTCGTAAATTATAAGGTCGTTTTTAAGAGTAATAAGAAGAAACGCGAAGCAGTGGTAAAGTATTTCGTGCTGGCTGCATGTATCATGATCGCAAGTGGAGTTCTGGTAACATTCTTCACTCGGGTTACGGGCGGAAACAGAATCGTAGTGAAGGTGATCGTGGACTGCCTGCTCTTCATTGTGAGCTTCTTTGCACAGAGGGAATTTGTGTATTGATTTGATATAAAGTCGTGAAAAAATAGTTGTATTTTATCGTCGGCTAGTATAGAATGGAAAGGAATTGTGACGTGTTTATATTAGGAGGACTGTTTTATTATGATATCAGCTAGTGATTTCAGAAACGGCATTACTGTCGAAATCGACGGAAATGTATGTCAGATACTTGAGTTTCAGCATGTTAAGCCAGGTAAGGGTGCGGCTTTCGTAAGAACGAAACTTAAGAATATCATCAACGGTGGTGTGATTGAAAAGACATTCAGACCTACCGAGAAATTTCCGCAGGCGCGTATAGATCGTAAGGATATGCAGTATCTTTACAAGGACGGAGATCTCTTCTATTTCATGGATACAGAATCATATGATCAGCTGCCGATAAGCGCTGATACGATAAGTGAAGCCATGAAGTTTGTAAAAGAGAACGAAATGGTAAAGGTATGTTCATACAATGGAAATGTATTCTCAGTTGAGCCTCCTCTTTTTGTAGAGCTTGAAGTAACCGAGACTGAACCCGGATTCAAGGGTGATACAGCTACTGGTGCAAGCAAGCCTGCTACAGTAGAGACTGGTGCGACGATCGCTGTTCCGCTTTTCATCGATGAGGGCGAGAAAGTCAAGATCGATACAAGAACCGGCGAGTATCTTTCTAAAGTCTGATATTACGATCAAAAAATATTGAACGCTTTTATTTGTTGTACCCAAAGCGTAAAATGTAAACCTGACAGACAATGAGACGTGTTTTCATTGTCTGTTTTTTTGCTTTTTTCTGCCCGGAGAGTAGAAAAGAGAGATTATGAATAACGCAGAATTTAACAGCAAGATCGTGGAGAAAATGAATGAATATGTAGGCGGTGGATATGAGATAAGTCTTGCAAAAGTAAGAAAGAACAATGGAATCATACTTGATGGAATGACTGTCAGAAAAAACGGAAAAAATACTGCACCGACATTATACTTGAACAGTCTGTATGAGGATTATAAAGATGGAGCATCTTTTGGAGAGGTGTTTGAGCATCTTAGATCATTTTATGATAAGCACGATGGATCAGATCCGGATGACAGTATATCATCTATAGATGCGAATATTTTCGAAAGCTTCGATAATATTAGAACGCGTATATTATATAAGCTGATAAATGCAGAGAAGAACGAAAAGCTTTTAGAAGATATTCCACAAATTATATGGAATGATCTCGCAATCATATTATTCAATTCATATCCACGCATATCGATCGGCGGTGCAACGGTACTCATAAAAAATGAATATATTTCAAACTGGAATGTGACGATTGAAGATCTTATAAAGTGCAGTACAGAGAATATGCCCAAAGCAGCACCGGCGCAGCTTATTCCATTGACACGGATGATCGCTCAGCTTATGGGAGATGCGGATTCATTTGGAGAGCATGACGTAACAGATGAAGACATCAGTAATGCAGATATCAGCAATGCAGATACCAGTACTCCAATGTATGTTCTTAGTAACCGTGACAGAATGTTCGGAGCTGCCGCAATGATATATTCAAACCGCATAAGTCTCCTTGCGGAGAAACTTGAGCATAATATCTATGTGATCCCCAGTTCTATACATGAAGTGATCCTGGTGCCGGATATGGGAAACAGCGATCCGGATTACTTAAGGGATACGATAAAAGAAGTAAATGAGACTCAGGTCGAACCGGAAGAGGTACTGTCAGATCAGCTTTATTATTATGACAGAACAGAGAAGAAGATATCTGTACTGTGTGCGTAATGAATCATATGATGCGGTGCGCATAATGAATCATATGATGTGGGTGTCAAAAGTAGCAATTGTGTTATGATCAAATCTGACATGAGAACCTTCCACATGCGCGGAAGGTTCTTGTATCAGGCACGTCTGGAAGCGGATAAACGGGGATTTCACAGAATTTTAACTGGACAACAAAAGTGTGCTATGATAGTATATCTAATGGCGTAACAAATTTGTAACAATTTGCACTCGTAGTCTAATGGATAGAACGGAGGCCTCCGACGCCTTTGATGCAGGTTCGATTCCTGTCGGGTGCACTGTAAGTATGTAAGCACATAGAAAGCATACTGCATAAGCCTTATTATAATTGAGAGGATAATATGAATACTTCAAATAATAATATCAGCGAGTTCATAAAAGAAAGTTTCAAGAAAATATGGCAGTTTCTTAAAAGCCATCTTCGTGTAGTTATTCCGATAGCGATACTTATCGTACTTGTTATCGCTACAGCAGTTGGAACAGTGATGCAGAATAAAAAGGATGCGGAAGAAGCAAAGAAAGTTGCCGCTACTGCTGCGACAGTGACAGAGACTGCATCAGCTGCGATAGAGATTCCGGATGTTCCACTTGAAAAAAATGCAAATGCGGATATCAATAAACTTTTCGAATCGTATTATAAGGCAATGACATCTGGTGATATTGATTCGGTAAAGAAGCTGAACAATAATGTTGATGAGACCGAAAAGATCAGAATCAGCGAGACTGCAAAATATATAGATAAATACGACAAGATAGACGTATATACAAAAAGCGGTCCTGTTAAAGGAACATATCTTGCGTATGTCTATTCGATGGTAAAGTTCAAAGATTATGATGATGAAGTCCCGGGAATGCAGGCATATTACGTATGCACAGATAAGAATGGCGGACTTTATATTGAAGAGAATGAACAGGACGAATCAGTAATAAATTATATAAGAGAAGTTTCTCTTCAGGATGATGTAGTAGATCTGAATAACAAGGTCGCAGTTTCATATAATGATATGATCGCAAAGGATTCCGACTTAAGCAAGTTTCTTCTTAAGCTTTCAAATGATATAGATGTAGCGGTCGGAGAGACACTCGCACAGGCAGAAAGTACTGAGGCCGGTGATACAACAGAAACAGAATCTACAGAAGAGACAGCATCACAGACAGCAGAAACAACGGCTGTAGCAGCCGGTACAAAAGTCCAGACAACTGACGTTGTAAATGTACGATCATCTGACAGCGAGACTGCAGATAAACTAGGTAAGGCACAGATAGGTGATACATTTGAACTTAAGCAGGAAAAGGAAAACGGCTGGAGCGAGATAGATTATAATGGAACGGATGCATATATAAAAACGGAATTTCTGAAAAAAGTAACGGAAACTGCTGATTCATCAGATGATACTAAGAAGACTGATGATACTCAGGATAAAGATGATACAGCTAAGACCGATGATTCAAAGAGCACTGACACAAAGAATGCAGATACAGACACAACATCGACGAATTCATTTGCTCAGGGCAGTACTGTCACAGTAAAAGAAACGGTACGTATAAGAGGTGGGGCAAGTACAGATTCGATGAAGCTTGGATCTGCTTATAAAGGTGATCATTTTAAAGTCCTGATGCAGATGCAGAATGGATGGGTAAAGATTGATTATAACGGCAAGACAGGATACATAAAGGCAGATTTCCTGGAGTAAAAGAATCATTGGATTAAGAAGTCTTTCACATATCTGGAAATGGAGCAATACGCAAAACAATAATATTTGAGACCCAGAGGAAGAGTATAAAGCTCTTCCTCTTTTTGTTGTGTGTTAATAAGGTGAATTCTATTCAACAGGAAGTGTATTTAATTGAATCAAATAGATGTACAAGCACACTGGTATGCATGTATACAAGTATTAATGTACAATTTGAACAAAAAAACGCACAAAATTTCTACTGATTACAGTGATAAAGTGGCTTGTGCGCGGAAACGACCGGGGATATACTATATAACGTAATAAAAAAACAAACAGTAGTTACAGGAGGAAAAGGAAATGTCTTATGTTGATGAAGTATATGACAGAGTAGTAGCTCAGAATCCTTCACAGCCCGAATTCCATCAGGCGGTAAAGGAAGTGCTTGAATCTCTTCGTGCAGTAGTTGAAGCAGATGAAGCAAAATACCGCAAGGAAGCCCTTCTTGAGAGACTTACAACACCCGAGAGAGTTATCATGTTCCGTGTTCCGTGGGTAGATGATAAGGGACAGGTTCAGGTAAATAACGGTTACCGTGTACAGTTCAACAGTTCTATCGGGCCATACAAGGGAGGTCTCCGTTTCCATCCTTCTGTTAACCTTGGCATTATAAAGTTCCTTGGATTTGAACAGTGCTTCAAGAATTCTCTTACATGCCTTCCTATAGGCGGCGGCAAGGGCGGCGCTGACTTTGATCCTAAGGGCAAATCTGATCGTGAAGTTATGGCTTTCTGCCAGAGCTTTATGACAGAACTTTACAGACACATTGGTGCTGACACTGATGTTCCTGCCGGAGATATCGGAGTAGGCGGACGTGAGATCGGTTATCTGTATGGTGAATATAAGAGAATCACAGGTCTGTATGAAGGTGTTCTTACAGGAAAAGGTCTTTCATACGGCGGATCACTTGCACGTACAGAAGCTACAGGATATGGTCTTGTATATTTTGTTGAAGAGATGCTTAAGTGCAACGGCAAAGATATAAAGGGAGCCACGGTCAACGTATCAGGAGCTGGAAATGTTGCTACATACGCTATCCAGAAGGCTCAGCAACTTGGCGCCAATGTTGTTACATGCTCTGATTCAACTGGCTGGATCTATGATCCCGATGGAATCGATGTCGATGTCCTTAAGGATGTGAAACAGGTAAAGAGAGCACGTCTTACAGAATATGTAGCTAAGAAGCCTAATGCCAAGTATCATGAAGGAAAGGGCGTTTGGACAAATAAGTGCGACATCGCTCTTCCTTGCGCAACACAGAACGAACTTAATCTTGACGATGCTAAGACACTTGTTGCCAATGGATGCTATGCAGTATGTGAAGGTGCAAATATGCCTACTACATATGATGCTACAAAGTATATCCTTGACAATGGTCTGTTCTTCACACCCGGCAAGGCATCAAATGCAGGTGGTGTAGCTACATCAGCACTTGAGATGAGCCAGAATTCAGAGAGACTTAGCTGGACATTCGATGAAGTTGATAAGAAGCTTCAGGGAATCATGGTCAATATCTATCACAATTGTGATGATGCTGCAAAACAGTATGGCATGAAGGGCAACTATGTTGCAGGTGCCAATATCGCCGGATTCAAGAAGATCGCTGAAGCTATGGAAGCTCAGGGTATAGTCTGATACCAGGCAGAAATAGTGATGTACTAAAGATATGTTTCCTCACGGCTGAACACATATGATTAAGCATGTGTTCATGCTGTGGGGATTTTTTTGCATCATATAGTTAAGTTTCAAAAGCAGCATATGTATTATGCTGCCGGGAATTGTGTTGACACTTGCACCATCACATTGTACAGAATATAAAACTGTATGTTGATTCATCTTGGTGCTATTATATATGGATGTGGGTGTCAAAAGCAGCAGTTGTGTGATGATACGAATTGCATTGCTTTCTAAAATGTGATTCCAACATTTGGAAGTCAGCGCAGATTTACAGAAATTATGATCAGGAGCAGATATGTTAGATTTTCATAAACTTACACTAGATGATATACCGTTACTGAAGCATTACTTTATTAATAAAATAAATCGTACATGTGATTTCACTATTGGCGGAACATTTATGTGGCGCGATTTCTTTCATACAGAATATGCGATAACGGATGATACGCTTATCACAAAATCGATTGTACATTATGCAAATAACAGGGAAGTATTTACGATTCCGCTTGGAGATAACCTTGAGCATGCATATGATGAGATCAGTGCATATTGTTCAGAAAAGAATATACCGTTGATATTCGGAACTGTTACAGATGAAGATTTGCCGGAACTTGAAAAGAGATTTTCGTGTGATAAGAGAGTCGAGCCGGACTGGTCGGATTATCTCTACAATGCTTCTGATCTTATTGATCTGAAAGGAAGGCATTATAGCGGACAGCGTAATCATATCAACGCTTTCAGGAGAGAAAACCCTGATGCGTCATATGAAGTCATAACACATGATAATCTTGATGAAGTCTTATCTTTTTACAAAGGATCAGACCTTATCGATTCAAAAGAATCCGCGGTGTTCCATGAAGAGCAGGAAAAGACTATAGAGGTACTCGAAAAATACGATACATATGGTCTTGTCGGCGGACTGATCAGAACGGAAGGCAAGATTGCGGCATTTTCCGTGGGAGAGATAATAGGCGATACACTGTACGACCATATAGAGAAAGCTGATACTACATATAACGGCATATATCAGGTCATAGCACGTGATTTTCCGGAACATGCAGTAACACCTGAAGTTATGTATATAAACAGGGAAGAGGATGTTGGTGACGAAGGACTGAGACGTTCGAAACTGTCATATCGTCCGTGCAGGATTCTTACAAAATATACAGTACGTGCGATAGAGAGATGAATATACTGCAGAAATTAATATAAAGTAAAACAGAGAGACAGATGTACTACAGGATTAGTGCAGTCAAGATACGCTGAGGGCGATCATATGTCGGAAGATAAAAGACTTCAAAATGAAATCAGAGAAATATCAGCAGAGCGAAAATTTGAGACGGTAAAGGGATGCAAATGTGGAATCCGCGTCCTTTCAGGCAGCGCGTCTTCAATGCTTTACAGATTGTGGTCAGATGTCTTTACAGATGAGACAAAGAGATATAATGACTTTTATTTTACAAGAAAAGCACCTAAGAGCTTGTGCTATTGTCTAAATGAGATTGGAGAGAAAGATCCTGTCTCAATGATGATCAGAACTCCATACAGCCTGCGCCTGCGCACTGAGTATAGCCGCGAAAAAATGAAAGCAGACTATATCGTAGGTGTCGCTACAAGAGATGATTGCAGGCATCGCGGATATATGGACATTATGCTCAGAACAGCACTTTGCGATATGGCAAAAGAAAAGATTCCATTTGCATTTCTTATACCGGCAGATCCGGTCATATATACGCCATATGGATTCTCATATTTTTATTTTCAGATGAAGTGGGAGAAGATCAGAGACGATATCTGCAGTGATAGTTCTTATATTGAAGAGAATATGGATGAGCCTACAGATGAATGGAAAGAGTTTGAAAAGAAAAATGTCAGGCAGGAGTACAGTGTCTATATAAAGAGAAATGACAGGTATTATCAGGATCTGTTTGATGAATGTTCGGCTGATGGCGGCGGGATAGTCATTATCAGAAGAGTGGATGACAAGGATATAGTGGGATGTTATTCATTTATCTCCGATAATGGAAAGAAACAGATCACAGGCATGACACTTATACCGGACATACTTGAGAAAAATAAGATTGATGCGGAAGGTCTTAGCCCATTTATGATGGGAAGACCGGCGGATGCTGAAACAATGCTGAAAATGCTGCGCTGCAAAAAGAAATATGATCATAGAACTGTAATAAAATTCAGGCTTTCAGATGATATAATCCCGCAGAACAACAGTTGTTTCGAATGCAGGGTATCTGAAAAAAAATGCAGTGTGAAAAGGATATCCGACAAAGATATCCCAAAGAAAGAAAGGGAAAGATATCCAATGATAGACGCGAGCGAGCTTGCATGTCTCTTTGGAATGAACGGTTGCGTATCGGATGAACTTCAGGTAAAAAATGCCGACAGACTTTTTGCATTTGACAGATGTTTCATAAATGAACTTACGTGAGGGTATGACATGAAGACAGTTGCCGTAATAGCGGAGTATAATCCGTTTCATAACGGTCATCTCTATCAGCTTGAATGTGCCAGGAGGCGCACGGGCGCTGACAGGATGGTCGTTCTTATGTGTGGGGATTTTACACAGCGTGGGGAACCGGTCGTTTTAGATAAGTATTCGCGCGCGGAAACCGTACTTAAGGCAGGAGCGAATCTTGTGATAATGATGCCTGTATCTGTGTCGATATCAGGGGCACAGCAATATGCAGATGGATGTGTGAAGATATTAGATGCACTGGGGACTGTTGATTATCTTAGCTTTGGGAGTGAGTGTGGAACGATAGGACAGCTTAAGGCAATGGCTGATTTCTTTGATGACCCGCCCAAGGAGTATCTGAGATATGTTACGCAGAAGCTGTCAGAAGGAATGACGTATGCGTCATCAAGACAGGCTGCTATGGAAATGTGGAAAGCAGAATGCGGCAATAGTCCGTATGAAAATGAAACATGCGGAAACGGGCATCTGTTGAATGGAAATCTGGTTGATACATCTGTTCTTGAGGGCTCAAACAATATCCTTGGCATAGAATATCTGAAAGCTCTTTTGGCAAATAAAAGTCTTATAGAACCTTCACCGGTTACACGCATGGGATCTGCACACGGAGATAGCGAAAGGCGAGACGGATATTGTGAGGTGCTTACTGGAGATGGAGAACACACAAAGATGAAGATCTCGTCAGCTTCTGCACTACGGAAATGCATGGCTGAAGGCAGAATTTCCGCGATAAGAGAATATGTTCCTGATATTTCTTTTGATATGGTAAATAGATCACCAGAACTTTGTCAGGTGACTATCGACGATTTTTCACTTTTACTTCATGACAGGATCATGAATCACTCGTCAGATGAACTGGCGGAATATTACGAGTGCAGTCCTGAACTCGCAGACAGGATCAAAAAGCGGGAAGGTGGCTTTACAACATTTACCGGATTTGCAAAGCTGCTAAAGACAAAAGAGATGACATACTCACGCATATCACGGGTGCTGATGCATATAGTGCTCGGAATAAAGAAAGCTCCAGACAGAGCACAGTACATAAGAGTCCTTGGATTCAGGGACAATGCGGGTGACCTTATGCATGAGATATCAGTAAACGCAAAAGTACCAATGATAACAAAAGTTGCAGATGCGGGGAAAAAACTTGATGCAGAAGCATTTTCATATTTCAAACAGGATATTGCCGCGGCAGAGATATATAACAATGTTATACTTGATAAATTCGGGATGCGTATGACAGACGAATACCGAAAGCAGTTTCCTGTCGTTCGTTAAGACTAATCGTTATTTATTTGTCAAAGTGACGAATTTGTATTGAAAAATAGACAATCTTTTCGGCATTATTTCTTGTATACATACATTTTTTAATCTATAATTAATCCGCGGGTTAAAATTCCTGCGGATTTTTTTGAGTAAAAAATGCAATTGTATCAAGACACTATTAGAAAAAAGGAGTGTAGATTATGGCTTACATTGACAGAATCAAGGAAAAGGCAAAGGCAGACAAGAGGACGATCGTTCTGCCGGAGACGGACGATAAGAGAACACTGATCGCAGCAGCACACATTGTAGAAGAAGGTATTGCCGACATCATAATGGTAGGTGATGAGGGAAAGATTAAAGACGGCGCAAAGTGGCTTGAGATCAACCTTGACGGGGTCAAAGTCATCAATCCGAACACAACAGATAAGTTAGATAAATATGTAAATCTTCTTTATGAGACACGTAAGGCAAAAGGGATGACACCGGAGAAGGCAAAAGAGATCCTTACAACTGATTTTCTTACATTTGGTGTCGTGATGGTCAAGGCAAATGATGCAGACGGAATGGTCGCAGGTGCATGTCACGCGACAGCAGATACACTTCGCCCGGCACTTCAGATACTTCGTACAGCCCCGGGTGTTAAGCTCGTTTCTGGTTTCTTTATCCTTGATGTACCGAATTGTGAATATGGAAGCAATGGAACTTTTCTTTTTGCTGATGCCGGACTTAATCAGGATCCTACGGCTGACCAGCTCGCTGATATTGCAGAATCAAGTGCAAAGAGCTTTAGCAGTCTTGTAGGACAGACACCTTATATCGCACTTCTGTCACATTCAACAAAAGGCAGCGCACATCATCCACTTGTAGATAAGGTAGTGGAAGCCACAGAGATAGCGCATGAACGTTATCCGGAACTTAATCTTGATGGTGAACTTCAGCTTGATGCGGCTCTTGTACCGGAAGTAGCAAAATCAAAGGCTCCGGGATCTACAGTTGCAGGCAAAGCAAATGTTCTTATTTTCCCGAATCTTGATGCAGGAAACATTGGATATAAACTGGTTCAGAGACTTGGCGGTGCGGATGCGTACGGACCTATGCTTCAGGGAATAGCAAAGCCGGTAAACGATCTGTCCCGTGGATGCAAATGGGAAGATATAGTAGGCGTTGTAGCTCTTACGGCAGTACAGTGCCAGCTGGGCTGATCATTGCATTGGTTTACATAATAAATGATAGTATCATGATAAAGCGACATAACAGGTTGACATAATACATGATATCGATTTGAACTACGGGATATATTTAGGAGATGCATAAAATGAATATTTTAGTTATAAATTGCGGAAGTTCATCACTGAAGTTTCAGCTTATAGATTCAGGATCAGAGAAAGTTCTCGCGAAGGGTCTGTGTGAAAGAATTGGTATAGAAGGAAGCCGTCTTGTATATACACCGGATGGCGGTGACAAGATCATAACAGAAACACCTATGCCTGATCATACTAAGGCAGTATCGATGGTACTTTCAGCACTTACTGATCAAAAGACAGGAGTCATAAAGAGCCTTTCTGAAATAGGGGCAGTCGGACACAGGATAGTACATGGCGGGGAGAAATTCGCCAAAGCAATGATGATCGATGATGATGTCATAGCAGCGATAAAGGACTGCAGCGATCTTGCACCGCTTCACAATCCGGCTAATCTTATCGGAATCGAAGCGTGCAGAAAACTTATGCCGACAACACCGATGACAGCAGTCTTTGACACGGCATTTCATCAGACAATGCCTGAAAAAGCTTATCTGTACGGTCTTCCATACAGCTATTATGAGAAGTACAAGATAAGAAGATACGGTTTTCACGGAACAAGTCATTCGTATGTATCAAAGCGCTGCGCAGCAGTACTTGGCAAGCCTTATGAGAGCCTTAAGATCATTGTCTGCCACCTGGGCAATGGTGCGAGCGTTTCAGCTGTAATGAATGGAAAATGTGTAGATACTTCGATGGGTCTTACACCGCTTGAGGGGCTTATAATGGGAACCAGAAGCGGAGACATAGATCCTGCGATAATCAGTTTTGCAGCGAAGAAAGAGAATAAATCAGTCGACGATATAATGACAGTACTCAACAAAGAGTCAGGCGTATATGGAATCTCTGGTGGGCTTTCATCTGATTTCCGGGATCTGGAAGCAGCATATAATGAAGGCAAACCTGAAGGAATCAGAACATTTAATGCGTATACTTATCGTGTAGCCAAATATATCGGAGCATATACAGCTGCGATGAATGGTGTAGATGCGATCTGCTTTACGGCAGGAGTCGGTGAAAACAGTCCGCTCGTAAGGAAGATGACTTGCGAATATCTTGGATATCTGGGTGTAAAGATCAATGACGCGGCAAATAATAAGCGCGGCGAGGAGATCGTTATATCGGAAGACAGTTCACCGGTCAAAGTCCTTACTATTCCGACAAATGAAGAACTTGCAATAGCAAGAGAAACAGTGGAACTGCTTAAATGATCACAGAAATATCAAAGTATCATATGAAGAAGCATAAATGTACAGGAAAAAATTATTGACAAAGCACATCCTGATGCATATAATGATACAAGTGTGGTTAGAGGTAGTAATGGAATAAGCTTATATATTCCATTTGCATAATACGGTCAGTAAGGAGGTGTCAGTTATGTCAATATGTCCTAAGAACAAATCATCCAGAGGCAGAAGAGATAAGAGAAGAGCCAACTGGAAAATGGATGCGCCTACATTAGTAAAATGCAGCAAGTGCGGAGCTCTTATGGTTCCCCATCATGTATGCAAAAATTGTGGTACATACAATAAGAAACAGGTCATCGCTACTGACGAGCAGTAATATTGATGATTACAAGGCATCCGCTTAGGCGGGTGCCTTTTTTCGCGAATAGCGAGGAAAGGCTCCATCGTGCTTGCACGAATGGAACTTTGACGAGCATCGCGTAAGTGAGGAGCATTGCTCCGAACGGGGAGGAGCATTGCTCCGAACGTCGCGATGCTCGTGCACTTGATTTTTGGGACAGCGTTATGTATATTAAGAGGTGTGTTTTAGAACCGCGGTGCTTTGCTGAAATGCAGCAATTTGAAGCATCATGATTTTATAGAAAGAAATCAGATTATTATGGAGGCATGATGGCAGAGACGTGTGTTGTAGCAGTAGATGCGATGGGTGGAGATAATGCCCCGCTGGAGATAGTAAAAGGTTCAGTAGATGCAGTCAATGAGAACAGCAATATCAAGGTCATGCTCGTTGGACGGAAGAATGATGTAGAGGCTGAACTTTCTAAATATGAATATGATAAAAACCGGATAGAGATAATAGATGCACCGGAAGTGATAGAAACAGGTGAACCACCGGTCATGGCAGTAATGAAGAAGCGTAATTCGTCGCTTGTAGTAGCAATGAATCTCGTTAAAGATGGAAAATGTGATGGGCTTGTATCTGCTGGCAGCAGCGGAGCTACTCTTGTCGGAGGACAGGTGATCGTTGGCAGGCTAAAAGGAGTTGAGAGACCACCGCTCGCACCTCTTATGCCTACAGAGAAAGGCTGCGTACTGCTCATTGACTGTGGAGCAAATGTAGATGCCAGATCAAGCAATCTTGTTCAATTTGCCAAAATGGGATCGATCTACATGGAAAATGTAGTAGGTATAGAAAAGCCGAGGGTAGCACTCGTTAATATCGGTGCGGAAGAAGAAAAGGGGAATGCGCTTGTAAAGGAGACATATCCGCTTCTCAAGAACTGTCCTGACATTAACTTTATAGGAAATATTGAGGCACGTGATATTATATCGGGTGATGCTGATGTCATAGTATGCGAGGCATTTGTCGGAAATATCATCTTGAAAATGTACGAAGGAGTTGCATCAACACTTCAGAAGATCATCAAACAGGGAATAATGGCTAATCCGATAAGTATGATCGGAGGACTGATGATAAATTCGTCGGTCAAGAAAGCATTAAAGCCATTCCATATAGAAAAATATGGTGGAGCGCCACTACTGGGATGCAAGGGGCTTGTCGTAAAGACGCATGGCAATGCCAAGGCTATAGAGGTAAAAAATTCTATCCTTCAGTGTGAAAAGTTCAAAGCGATGGGGATTAATGATAAGATCGTAGAAATGCTCTCATCGCAGGATGAGGTATCTGATAACAGCAGCGAAAAATAAAAAAATGAAAGGCAGAAAAAATGGAACTTGAAAAAGTAAAAAAGATAATCGCAGGAGTACTTAATGTAGATCCTAATGAAATAACAGAAGAGACAACATTTGTAGATGATCTTGGCGCTGATTCACTCGACCTTTTTCAGGTAATGATGGGCATCGAAGAAGAATTCGATATAGATGTCGATCCTGAAAAGGTAGAGAAGATAGCAACAGTAGGAGAAGCTGTTGAACTCATTAGAAACGCTACTAATCAGTAAATCATAAGGAGAGCCTTTCTTTTTGAAAGGCTCTTTTTGTCTGGGAGGCTAAGTTTTGTTTAATTCGGATCTGGATAAACTGGAAGATAGTATAGGATATCATTTTGAACAGAGGGATCTGCTCGTTCGCGCACTGACCCATAGTTCATATGCAAATGAACTCAAATTGAATTATGATGGTGATTATGAGCGTATGGAATTTCTGGGCGATGCTGTACTTGAACTTGTATCAAGTGATTTTCTTTACAAAAAATATCCGGATAAACCAGAGGGAGAGCTTTCAAGACAGAGGGCATCAATGGTGTGTGAACCGGCGCTTGCGTATTGTGCAAGAGAGTTTGGGCTTGAGCAGTATATAAGACTTGGACGCGGCGAGGATTCTACAGGCGGAAGAAACAGGGATTCTATCACATCTGACGTTCTTGAGGCAGTGATCGGCGGGATATACCTTGACAGCGGATTTGATGACGCAAAGGATTTTGTCTGCAGAGCTGTTATGAATGATCTTGAGGATAAGAGAATCTTCTATGATTCAAAAACGATGCTTCAGGAGATAGTTCAGCAAAAAGATGAGAGCGATGTCCATTATGAGATAATAGATGAATCCGGACCTGATCATGACAAGAGCTTTACGGCACAGGTCGTGATCAACGGATTAAAATGTTCAACCGGAACTGGACACAACAAGAAGGCTGCTGAACAAAAAGCCGCCTATAATGAACTGATAAAGATGAAACAGGATTGAGGGAATAATGTATCTAAAGAGTATCGAAATTCAGGGATTCAAGTCATTTGCAAATAAGATCGTTCTTCAGTTTCATCAGGGGATAACAGGTATAGTAGGTCCTAATGGAAGCGGTAAGAGCAATGTTTCCGATGCAGTAAGATGGGTGCTCGGGGAGCAGAGAGTCAAGCAGCTTCGCGGGGAGTCTATGCAGGATGTCATATTTGCCGGGACAGAGACGCGTAAGCCAATGGGCTTTGCATATGTGGCAATCTGTCTTGATAATTCAGATCATAAGTTATCGGTCGATTACGATGAGGTAACTGTATCAAGACGTCTGTACAGATCGGGCGAAAGTGAGTATATGATCAACGGTACGATATGCCGCCTTAAGGATATAAGTGAACTCTTTTATGATACAGGTGTCGGCAAGGAAGGTTATTCGATCATAGGACAGGGTCAGATAGACAAGATCCTCAGCGGCCGTCCTGAAGAACGTCGTGAGCTTTTTGATGAAGCGGCAGGAATCGTAAAATTCAAGGTAAGAAAAGAGACTGCTGAAAAAAAACTTGAGACAGAAAAGCAGAATCTTACCCGCGTAAATGACATACTCACGGAACTCGAAAAGCAGGTAGGACCGCTTGAAAAACAAGCTGAAAAAGCCAAAGACTATCTCAATAAAAGAGAAGAACTTAAAAAGTACGATGTGAATGCTTTTCTTGTCGAAAGCGCCAGATCAAGGGCACAGCTTGAAGAGATTGAAAAAAATTACGATATAACGAATGATCAGCTTAACCGTACAAGGGATGAGTTTGACAATATCAAGGCTGCATTTGATCTTATTCAGGAAAAGATCGATACGGCAGAAGCGGATATCGAAAAAGACAGGAATTCGCTTGCTGATAACGGAGTGACTGTAAGCAAACTTGAAGGAGAGATCAATGTTCTTAAGGAGCAGATCAATTCTGCACAGGGTAATGAATCTCATCTGAAAGAACGTGTTAGCAGTATAACAGCTGAGATAGATGCAAGAAAAGATCAGCTCAAACAGGCTACTGAAAGTAAAGAAAAAGCGGCTGATGAACTTCAAAAACTCTCGAATGACAGTATGACCGCGCATGACGATCTTGAAAAGATCCAGAATGATATTGCAGATATCAATAAAAAGGTCGAGGAATATAAAAACAATATAATAGAAACTCTGAACAACAGAGCGACGATCAAATCAAAGATCGGACGCTTTGATACTATGCTTGAACAGATAAATATAAGCAAGGCAGAGCTTAGCGCAAGAGTTCTTAAGGCCAGATCGGATGAAGCAGAACAGGCAGAGAGCATCACGAAGATGCAGGCCAGATTCGATACGATAACAAAGGATATTGAGGTTATAAGTGCAGAGATAAAAGAACAGGATGCACAACTTGTCGGAATCAGAGAGAAACTGGTATCAAAGGATCAGGAGCTTCAGAAAGATCAGCTTGAATATCATCAGGAGAGATCGAAGCTGGAGGC
Source organism: Lachnospiraceae bacterium (assembly GCA_018053995.1). Lineage (GTDB taxonomy): Bacteria > Bacillota > Clostridia > Lachnospirales > Lachnospiraceae > JAGPKJ01. The sequence continues at coordinate 38,315 of JAGPKJ010000005.1, forward strand.
TCTTTCAAATCTGACTGAGAGATATGAAGGTTATGGCGGCGCCGTAAAAGCGGTTATGGAGCAGAAAGAATCAGTATCCGGAATCATCGGAGTTGTAGCTGATATTATCAAGGTCGAGAAAAAATATGAGACCGCTATCGAGACTGCGCTTGGTGGAAATATTCAGAATGTTGTAACAGATGATGAAGATACCGCAAAGCATCTGATCGCGTATCTTAAGCAGAATAGAGCGGGAAAAGTGACATTTCTGCCGCTTACGGGGATTAAGCACCCTCAGGAATTTGGAACGCCTGCAGCTGAGAAAGAGAAAGGCGTCATCGGAATGGCCGACGAGATCGTCGGGACTGATGAAAAATACAGAAATGTCGCAAAGGCTATGCTTGGCAGGATAATGGTAGTCGATACCGTTGATAATGCGCTTTTGATCGCGAGAAAATATAAGTACAGCATCAGGATGGTAACACTTGAAGGTGAACTTCTTATCCCCGGCGGTGCTATAGCAGGTGGTGCGTTCAAGAACAACAGTAATCTTCTCGGAAGACGCAGGGAGATCGAGGAACTTCGTAAAAAGACAGAAGAGCTCAAAAAGACATGCGATGATATCGAAAAGGAAATCGAAGATATAAAGAAAGACCGTAATAGCAGGCGTCTTGAACTTGAGCAGAAGAAGTCTGATCTTCAGAGCAGGCTTATTGAACAGAATACGGCAAGACTTGGTGTTGAGCAGGCTAAAGAAAAGCAGTCAGAAACACAGGAAGGCTTTGGAAATCTTAAGTCCGAACAGGATGAGATAGATATTAAGACTGCGGATATCAAGACGCAGAAGAGCGAGATACTGAATGAACTGAAGGATTCAGAAGACCTTGAAAAAGAGATAAATGAAAAGATCGAATTGCTGCAGAAAGACCTTGAGGAAAAGCATAAAGATGAAAGTGATGCATCTGCACGCGTTACCGAAACAGAACTAGAGGTTGGAAAGAAACGGCAGAGTGCGGAATTCGAGCAGCAGAACCTTGATCGTATAACTGAAGAAGTCGGCAGATACAAGAGAGACCTTGATGAGGTCAATGAAAGCCTCTCTTCAAACGGAAATGATGCAGAATCAAAAAAAGAAGCGATAAAGCAGCTTGAGGCTACAATAGAGGCGGCAGGTACGGACAAGACAGACACACAAAAACGTCTTGCCGAGGAGACTGCGCACAGGGATGAACTGCAGGCACAGCAGAAGTCATCTGTAGGTGAAAGAGAAAAGCTATCCGAACAGGTTGCCAGTCTTGACAAGGAAGCATACAGACTTGGCGCGCAGAAAGATAAACTGACATCCGGAATGGAAAGTCAGATCAATTACATGTGGGATGAGTATGAGATCACACTCACGGATGCTTCATCGATGCGGGATGAGGAAATGACAGATCTTGCGTCAATGAAAAAGAATATCAGTTCGTTACGAGATCAGATCAAAAAACTTGGCGACGTTAATGTCAACGCAATCGAGGAATTCAAAGATGTTTCGGGCAGGTACACATTCCTGAAGAAACAGCATGACGATATCGTTGAATCCGAAAAGACACTTGATGAGATCATAACAGAACTTGACAGCGCTATGAGAAAACAGTTCGCTGAAAAGTTTGAACAGATCAATAAAGAGTTTGACAAGGTATTTAAGGAGATGTTCGGAGGCGGAAAAGGTACTCTCGATCTTGCAGAAGGAGAGGATATACTTGAAGCAGGAATTCAGATCAATGCGCAGCCGCCGGGAAAGAAACTTATCAATATGATGCAGATGTCGGGCGGAGAAAAAGCACTTACTGCTATAGCCCTTTTATTTGCCATACAGAACCTTAGACCTTCGCCATTCTGCCTGCTTGATGAGATCGAAGCGGCACTTGATGAGAACAATGTTGGAAGGTTTGCAAAGTACCTGCACAAGCTTACAAAGAATACTCAGTTCATTGTAATTACACATAGGCGTGGTACAATGGAGAACATGGATCGCCTTTACGGTATCACTATGCAGGAAAAGGGTGTATCCACGCTCGTCAGCGTAAACCTTGTAGACAAAGAGCTGGATGCATAAGGTAAGAATCTCTGGTACATCAGGCGGAAGCTTAATGTGTAAGACAAGGATGTCAGTGCATAAGGTATAGGTATATGAATGGAAGATAATACGGAAAATAAAAAGAAAGGCTTGTTCGAACGGCTTAGAGAAGGTCTTAGCAAAACGAGAAAGAACTTTGCGAGCAGCCTTGGAAGTGTATTTGGCGGGAAAGCCATCAATGATGAATTTTACGACAGTCTTGAGGAAACGCTCATTATGGGCGATCTTGGAGTTGAGACGACAGAGAAGATACTTGATCAGCTAAAGACGCAGGTACGCGAAGAACACGTAAAGGAACCTGCCGAATGCAGACAGCTTCTGATAGATGATATCAGAGATCAGATGCAGGTCGGAGAGACCGCATATGCATTTGAAAATGAAAGATCGGTAGTCTTCATTATAGGTGTCAATGGCGTTGGAAAGACTACATTTGCCGGAAAACTTGCCGGAAAACTAAAGAATAACGGCAGAAGTGTGATACTTGCGGCAGCAGATACATTCAGGGCAGCAGCGACTGAGCAGCTTAGCGTATGGGCAGACCGCGCAGGCGTGCCGATCATATCAGGAGCAGAAGGCGCTGATCCATCAAGCGTTCTGTTTGATGCAGTAAATGCGGCGAAGGCAAGAAATGCTGATGTTCTTATCGTTGATACAGCCGGAAGACTTCAGAACAAAAAGAACCTTATGGATGAGCTCGGGAAGATGAACCGCATCATAGACAGAGAGATGCCGGAGATACACCGCGAGAATCTTATCGTACTCGATGCTTCGACAGGGCAGAATGCACTTGAGCAGGCGAAACAGTTTGGGTCGGTCACAGACCTTACGGGTATCGTTATTACTAAGATGGATGGCACTGCCAAAGGCGGCATCGCTGTAGCGATAGAATCCGAACTTGAGATTCCGGTAAAATATATCGGAGTCGGAGAAACAATAGATGATCTTCAGAAATTTGATCCTGATAGTTTTGTAAGTGCCTTATTTGACACTGAGGATATAGATACAGAAACAGAAGTACAGGTATAAATGTGTCAGCAGAAGAGCAGGCTGGTCTGGATGCGCAGATGCATCTGAGGAGGCGGCACAGTGCCGCGGGAAGGAAAGATATGGCAAAGAATGAAGAGAAGATGCTTACACTTGAGAAGTTCGAGGAAGCATACAACACTGTAAAGAAAGTCACACAGGAGACTAAACTTGTGTATAGTGACTATTTCAGTGCTCAGACTGGCAACAGCGTATATCTTAAACCTGAGAATATGCAGCGCACAGGCGCGTACAAGGTTCGTGGAGCCTATTATAAGATCAGCACACTCAGCGACAGTGAACGTAAAAAGGGACTTATCACTGCTTCAGCAGGAAATCATGCTCAGGGTGTCGCATTTGCTGCAAAACAGTACGGAGTCAAAGCAGTTATCGTTATGCCTACGACAACTCCGCTGATCAAAGTAAATCGTACAAAAGGATATGGTGCTGAAGTCGTACTTCATGGAGACGTATATGACGAAGCATGTGAATATGCGTACAAACTTGCAGATGAACAGGGATATACATTTGTTCATCCGTTTGATGATCTTGCAGTAGCTACCGGTCAGGGAACGATCGCAATGGAGATCGTCAAGGAACTTCCGCTTGTCGATTATATACTTGTACCGATCGGAGGAGGCGGTCTTGCAACGGGTGTCTCTACACTTGCAAAGCTCCTCAATCCTAAGATAAAGGTGATCGGAGTTGAACCTGTAGGCGCGGCATGCATGACTGCTTCACTTAAGAATGGCAAGGTTACAACACTTCCTACAGTAAATACGATTGCGGATGGTACTGCGGTAAAGACTCCGGGAACAAAGATATTCCCTTATCTGCAGAAAAATCTTGATGAGGTGATAACCGTAGATGATGAGGAACTTGTAGTTGCATTCCTTGATATGGTCGAAAATCACAAGATGGTAGTTGAAAATTCAGGTCTGCTCACAGTAGCGGCGCTCAAGCATCTTGATGTGAAGAATAAGAAGATAGTCTCTATACTGAGTGGTGGAAATATGGATGTTATCACGATGTCGAGTGTGATACAGCAGGGACTTATCCTGAGAGATAGAATATTTACAGTTTCAGTTCAGCTTCCTGATAAACCGGGTGAACTTTCAAGAGTTGCCGGTGTTATCGCCAAGGCAAATGGAAATGTTATAAAACTTGAGCATGATCAGTTTGTTTCGATCAACAGAAATGCAGCAGTTCAGCTTACTATAACGATGGAAGCTTTTGGAACTGATCATAAGAAACAGATAATAAGCGCACTTAAGGGAGCGGGGTACGACGTGAAGCTTGAAAAGGCGAAAATCTGACAGACTTCCCCCGAGGTACAGAAAGATGAGGATAAAGACGTGTCTGTGAATGAGAATTACGCAAAAGAGCAGTCGTACGAAAAACGCCGCGAATCATCAAAAAGTGTACTTAGAAGGGTCGAGGATTATCTGATAATGACTCTGGCGAGTCTGATATATGCTGTAGGAGTCGCTCAGTTTGCAGATCCGAATAACCTTGCACCGGGAGGTATGACGGGACTTGCTATTATAATGAGCAGGGTCATTCATATGTCAACGGGTACATGGCTTCTGATACTTAATATTCCGGTCATAATTCTTGGAATATATGCATTCGGATTCAAATTTATCATATCGACTATATATTCGACAGTGATGGTATCTGTTTTCACTAATTTCCTTGCCGGATTTGGTGCAGCAACGCATGATGTGCTTCTCGCGTCACTTGCAAGTGCGGTATTGTGCGGGTGCGGAGTGGGACTCATCTTCCGTGTCGGAGCAACGACTGGCGGAACTGATATCATAGTAAAATATCTGAAAGTCAAGTTTCCGTTTTTAAGGACAGGACTTCTGTTTTTTGCTACAGACTGTATCGTAGTCGTTATATCGGGATTCGTTTTTCATGATATAAATGCCGCGTTATATGCTTTTATCTGCATCTTTCTGACCGCAAAGGCTATCGATCTTGTACTATACGGAAGTGACGAAGCAAAGATGATCTATATAATCAGCGATAATGCCGATAAGATAACGCAGAGAATACTGGACGAGCTTGATATCGGGGTCACTCATATAAGCGGAAGCGGAGCGTACAGCGGGAAAGAAAAGAAAGTTATTCTTTGTACAGTAAAGAAGACATTGTCGCCACTTGTTGAGGATATCGTAAAAGAAGAAGATCCGGTAGCATTTATGATAATATCAAGTGCTTCTGAAGTCTTTGGAGAAGGTTATAAGAGTTATTTTAGTGAAAGGATATAAGGTAATAGATGAACAATAACGAAAGACAAAGTGAGAATAATAGACGTAAAAGGAAAAAGAGTGGAATCGGGGAGCTGATACTGGCCATAATTCTCTGCCTTGTTGTTCTATTTGCCATATCACTGAGCATAATCGTCATGTTCAGATACAAAACACTTCAGAATACGAATGAGCAGATCAGCAGTGAACTCGCACAGGAGCGTGAGACTTCTGACAAGATATCAAAAGAGGAAGCAAGCTCGGAAGTAGCAGAGGCTTCAGAAAATGCATATAACAGCGGAAAGAGCGACACTTTAAAAAAGATAAGAGAGAGTCTTGAAAGTGGAGCTAAAGCGCTGGAACTGTTCAGGGGACTATATCCGGGACAGATAGTTCTCATTGATGATAATAAATATTGTTTTTCAGATATAGATAAAGATATTCCAAAGCATGAATATGAAAATTCACAGTTCGTGACTGATGAAAACGGAGTGATGGAATATAGGGATACAGATGGCAATACTATTTCAAAAAAAGGAATAGACGTATCAAAATTCCAGGGTGATATCGATTGGGAAAAAGTTGCAGCCGATGGTGTGGATTTTGCCATCATCAGAGTTGGTGCAAGAGGCTATACAAAAGGTGCAATCACCGGAGATGAAAAGTTCGAGGATAATATCAAGGGTGCAAATGAGAATGGAGTAAAGGCAGGCGTATATTTCTATACGGCGGCGGTATCGGACGAAGAGATAGATGAAGAGGCAGAATATGTCCTGGACGCGATAGAACCGTACGACATCGATTATCCGGTGGTTATCGATATAGAGAAGGTGGCGAGCGGTACAGATGCGAGGACGAATGATGTCTCGGTAGAAGATCGTACGCGCATGTGCATCGACTTCTGCGAGAAGATCAAAAAAGCAGGATATCATCCGATGATATACGGCAATCTCAAGACTTTCATAAGAATGATGAACCTTTCGGAACTTAAAGACTATGATGTCTGGTTCGCGGGTTATGACAGTCCTATGTATTATCCATATTACTATTCTATCTGGCAGTACAGCGACAGCGGCAAGGTTGACGGAATCGACGGCAGCGTTGATATGAACCTGAGCTTTTTCGAACCTGACAGTAAGTGATATGGTGTAAAGATAAAATACTTGACAGCACCCGGCCTTACTGATATCATAATCAGAGTCGGGTGCTTTTTTGCCCTTTTGCGGAGATATCATAATGGAAAAGCTTGTATGGCAGGGACTTCTTTATGATTTTTATGGAGAGCTTCTTACCGAACATCAGAAGAAGATATATAAAGATGTTGTAGATGAGAACATGTCACTCTCGGAGATAGCTGAGCAGAACGGCATAAGCAGACAGGGTGTTCATGATATCATACGAAGATGTGACGCATCGCTGGAAGGGTACGAGAACAAGCTTGGACTAATATCGAGATACGAGAAGATAAAGGCTGATTTCGAAGATATGAAAAAGATGATCGGCAGATATGAGATCACCGGAGATTATGATAAATACAGATTTTGCGCTGATATAAGAAAGACGGCGGAATCAATAACAGAGCAGTTATGATATGAGGTCATAGATGGCATTTGAGAGTTTAACGGATAAACTTCAGGCAGTCTTCAAGAATCTGAAAGGCAAAGGACGTCTTTCGGAAGCTGATGTGAAAGAAGCGCTAAAGCAGGTAAAGATGGCACTTCTGGAAGCAGATGTGAACTTTCGTGTCGTTAAGCAGTTCATTTCCGCAGTTGAGACAAGAGCCGTTGGAACCGAGGTGCTTGAAGGCCTTAATCCCGGACAGACTGTCATCAAGATCGTAAATGAAGAAATGATCAGTCTCATGGGTTCCGAGGAGACAGAACTTGTATTTCAGCCGGGCAAGAGCATAACAGTTATCATGATGTGTGGTCTTCAGGGAGCCGGTAAAACTACGACTGCTACAAAGATCGCAGGGAAATTAAAGGAAAAAGGAAAGAAGAGCCTTCTCGTCGGTCTTGATGTATACAGACCGGCAGCAATCGAACAGCTTAAGATAAACGGACAAAAGATGAGCGTTGAAGTATTTGCAGAAGGAACCGAAAAGAAACCTGCAGATATCGCAAAAGATGCTATTGAATATGCCGGTAAGAATAATTTTAACGTTGTTATATTAGATACTGCGGGTCGTCTTCATGTTGACGAAGATATGATGCAGGAGCTTAAGGATATAAAGAGTGCAGTAACTGTCCATCAGACACTTCTTACTGTCGATGCTATGACAGGTCAGGATGCGGTGAATGTAGCAAAGCAGTTTGATGAGCAGATCGGAATAGACGGCGTTGTTCTTACCAAGATGGATTCCGATTCAAGAGGCGGTGCTGCTCTTTCGATAAAGGCAGTAACAGGAAAGCCGATAATCTACGTCGGCATGGGCGAGAAGCTGAGTGATCTTGAACAGTTTCATCCGGACCGGATGGCAAACAGGATACTTGGCATGGGCGATGTCCTTACTCTTATCGAGAAGGCACAGCAGAACATAGATATTGATGAAAAGACCAGCCGTGAGATGAACGATCATCTGAAAAAGGGCAGGTTTGACTATAATGATTATCTTGAGAGCATGAAACAGATGAAGAACATGGGTGGACTGTCGAGCATTCTTGGTATGATGCCGGGAATGGGCGGTATAAACTCGAAGCAGATGGATGCGATATCTGGAAGTGTAGACGATAAGCAGATAGCTCACACAGAGGCGATAGTCCTGAGCATGACTCCGGCAGAGAGAAAGAATTCAAAGCTGATGAATCCCAGCAGAAAGCACAGGATAGCGGCTGGAGCGGGAGTAGATATCGCAGTGGTAAACCGTTTCATCAAGCAGTTTGAACAGTCACAGAAGATGATGAAGCAGATGCCTGGCATGATGAAGAAGAAACATGGCGGGATGTTTGGAGGCATGGGCGGAGGTTTTCCGTTCGGGTAATAAGATCAGATGGAGCAGTTCAGGATATCTTCAAAGTGAAGACGACCTGTTGCAGATATATAACTAATAATCATTCATATTAATTCAGGAGGAAACAGAAATGGTAAAGATCAGACTTAGAAGAATCGGAGAAAAGAAGAATCCTTTTTATAGAATCGTAGTTGCAGATTCAAAATCTCCCATGGCAAGCAAGGTAGTTGAAGAGATCGGAACATTCGATCCCAGCACAGATCCAAGCACATTCAAGATTGATGAAGAAGCTGCAAAGAAATGGCTTGCTAACGGCGCTCAGCCGACAGAAGCTGTTCATAAGATCTTCTATAATGCAGGGATTATAAAGAAAGACTGATTTTATCTGCATGATCTCTCACATTGGAGGTGATTCTATGAAGGAATTGGTTGAAGTAATCGCGAAAGCGCTTGTCGATCATCCCGAAGAGGTAGTTGTGACTGAATCCGAGAACGATGGCACTTGTGTCATAGAGCTTCATGTTGCATCGACTGATATGGGAAAAGTGATAGGCAAACAGGGCAGGATAGCAAAAGCAATCCGCTCGGTAGTTAAAGCGGCATCAACTAAAGAAAATAAGAAAGTTGATGTTGAGATTAAGGAATGAATCTGCAGCCCTGGGTTAACCGGGGCTGTTTATTTATGACGGGATATGTAAGAATATCAGTATGACATATTTTACGTGTCGGTCATGAAATTGAAGATGAGGATTAAGTATGATTGATGAGATACAGGTTGGCGTTATAACACAGACACACGGTCTTAAGGGTGAAGTCAAAGTATTCCCGACAACAGATGATCCTGACAGGTTCGAGGATCTTGAATCGGTCATGGCAGATAACGGACGCATCAGAGAAAAGCTTGTCATCGAATCCGTTAAGTATTTTAAACAGTTTGCGATACTGAAATTCAAAGGGAAAGATGTGATCGAAGACGTACAGGCTCTTAAGGGCGCACGCCTTCTTATCACCCGTGATCAGGCAGTACCGCTTGATGAGGGCGAATATCTTATACCGGATCTTATAGGCATGAAGGTCGTGACAGATGCTGGAGAAGACTTTGGAGAGCTTTCTGATGTTATCCAGACGGGAGCAAATGATGTCTACTGTGTAAAGACACTTTCGGGTGAGGATGTGCTTCTGCCCGCGATCGATCAGTGCATCATCTCTATAGACACGAAGAAGAATCTGATGACTGTTCATATCATGGAAGGACTGATCTGATAATGAATTTCTATATACTTACTTTATTTCCCGACATGGTAATGAACGGACTTAAAAGCAGCATTACGGGAAGAGCGATATCTAAGGGCATCATAAACGCTGAGGCTGTCGATATACGAGATTATACGCTTGACAGGGACAGAAGAGTAGATGATTATCCGTATGGCGGCGGTGCCGGGATGCTGATGGAAGCACAGCCTGTGTATGATGCTTATAAAGCGGTCATTGGCATGATGAAGAATGTAGAAAACATCGACTACAAAAATTGCAGGAGACCCAGGGTCGTATATATGACACCCAAGGGGAAGACATTTGACCAGAAGATGGCACAGGAACTTGCAGGTGAGGAATCGCTTATATTCCTCTGCGGACATTATGAAGGCATAGATGAGCGTGTCATTGATGAGATAGTCACTGACCGCGTATCAATAGGAGATTATGTACTTACCGGCGGTGAACTTCCGGCAATGGTGATGATCGATTCGATATCCAGGCTTGTGCCGGGAGTGCTTCACAATGACGAGTCAGCCGGAACTGAATCATTTCAGGATGACCTTCTCGAATATCCACAGTATACAAGACCTGAGGTATGGCACGAGAAGAAAGTGCCAGAGATACTTATGTCAGGTGATCACGCAAAGATCGAAAAATGGCGGGTTGAAGAGTCGGTTAACATAACAAAAGAACTTCGCCCGGATCTTTATGAAAAATATGAGTCAGTACAGGAGAAGGTCGACCGGCATAAAGAACTCTCAAAGAGCATCCGAAAGATGCAGCATCATATTTCAGTGTCGATGAAGGAAGTGCAGAAATAGCCTTTGAGATACAGACGAAATAAATCGTAGATCCGGGAAGAAAGTTTTGGACAGTTTAGGATACTTTAGGATAATTTGCTACGTGAAATCGCTTGCAATGTAAACGGCATTATGGTAAAGTATTTAAGTTGCAGTGATCAGATGGTCCTCTGTTACCCATAAGTGGTATTAAGAACATCCATATAAAGGAGAAGAAAATGAGCGAGATTATCAAGGAACTCGAGCAGGAACAGCTTAAGAAAGAAGTTCCTACATTTAACACAGGAGATACCGTAAAGGTTTATGGTAAGATCCGTGAAGGAAAGACAGAAAGAATTCAGGTCTTCGAAGGAACTGTCATCAAGATGCAGGGCGGCAGCAACAGAGAGACATTCACAGTAAGAAAGATGTCAAGCGGAATCGGCGTAGAAAAGACATGGCCGCTCCACTCACCTAACGTTGAAAAGGTCGAAGTCGTACGTAAAGGTAAGGTAAGACGTGCAAAGCTCAATTACCTGCGTGACAGAGTCGGCAAGAAGGCTAAGGTAAAGGGAATCATCTGATAAATAAGAAATCAAGTGGCGCGGAATAGTCAATATTTCGCGCCATATCTGTATATAAGTATTTATGGAGATAGATATGTCCAGAAAATCAGGTCTTTCATTTTATGATGACGATAAGAAAAAGAATAAGGAAATGATCAAAAATGTGTTGGAGACGGTGATCATGACGCTGATCGTAATCTTCATCGCAGGTGTCGCTATGTATTCATTTGGAATGAAGACAACAATGATCGGAGATTCTATGGAGCCTGTCCTATATAACAGTCAGAGCGTTCTCATGGACAGACTTGCGTATCTTATTTCCTCACCGAAACGGAATGATGTTATCATATTCAGACCAAATGGAAATAAGAACTCGCATTTTTATATAAAGCGTGTGATAGGACTTCCTGGTGAGACTGTTCAGATCAAGAATGGAAAGATCTATATAAGCGGCAGTGAACTTGATGAGGGTGATAAATACGATACGATCATTGATCCGGGAATAGCATCGGAACCGGTAGAACTTGGAAGCAATGAATATTTTGTCATTGGGGACAAGCGCAACAGCAGTGAGGACAGCAGATCCAGCAGCATAGGCGCGGTTCAAAAAAGTGCGATCACCGGTAAGGCATGGCTTCACATGGCATCGGGAAATAATGGAATGGGATTGGTGAAATAAGACGATGGGTTATCAGTGGTATCCTGGTCATATGACCAAAGCAAAGAGAATGATGCAGGAAGATATACGTCTTACGGATATCGTTATAGAGATTGTAGACGCACGTGTTCCAATGAGCTCGCGTAACCCTGATATAGACAGCATGGCTGGAGGGCGAGGACGTATCATAATAATGAATAAGGCTGATCTTGCAGATCCGGCGGTCAGTAGTGAATGGATCAGGTATTACAAGAATTCCGGCATAAATGCAGTCCTGCTTGATTCGAGATGCAGAAAAGATATGCAGACTGTATCTAAGGCTGTAACCGAAGCAAGTGCTGCGAAGATAGCTAGAGACAAGAGGCGTGGCATAAAGAACAGCACGGTACGTATCTTTGTCGCGGGTATACCTAATGTCGGGAAATCAACATTCATAAACAGTTTTACAGGTAAGAGCGGTGCAAAGACGGGAAATAAGCCGGGTGTTACACGTGGAGATCAGTGGATCCATATGAATGGCGGGAGAGATATTCTGGATACTCCCGGGATTCTCTGGCCTAAGTTCGAGGACGAGACGGTCGGTCTTCATCTTGCGTGGGTCGGAACGATGAATGACGAGATACTTGATATGAGCGACATGGCACTGCAGCTTATTGATTTTATGATGGATCGCTATAAGGATATTTTATTTTCCAGATATGATATAATAAATGATGGCTTGCCGCAGGACATCCTTGGAATGATAGCAGAGAACAGAAAATGTCTGAAGCAGGGCGGGGATCCTGATCTTGACAAGGCAGCGCAGTTGTTACTGGGCGAATTCAGGAGCGGGCGTATAGGTCGTATTTCGATAGAGAGGCCGCAGGAAACATAAGTATTCAGTTCCGGGCATAAAGGTCGTAAATAAATGAAAAATGCAGTTAAAGAAATCATCTCAATGAGTCTTTATATTCTTGTGATACTTGCAGCTACTTATCTTATCGTTCATTTTGTAGCTCAGAGGACGGTCGTTCAGGGTTCGTCGATGGAAAGTACACTTCAGGATGGCGATAATCTCATATGTGACAAGATAACATACAGATTCAGAGATCCGAAACGTTTTGAGATCATTGTATTTCCTTTTCAATATGAGGAGCACACGTATTTTATAAAGAGGATAATAGGGCTGCCGGGCGAGAAAGTCAGGATAGATGCTGACGGTACTATTTATATAAATGATAAGCCGCTTGAAGAACATTACGGTCGGGAAGTCATTCAGGATCCCGGAAGGGCTTCAACTGAGATTACGCTTGGCGATGATGAATATTTTGTAATGGGTGATAACAGAAACAACAGTATGGACAGTCGTACGGATATGGTCGGCAGCATCAAGAGGTCACAACTCATCGGAAGATGTGTCTGCCGCATATGGCCGTTTAGTAAGGTAGGAAGCATACTGCCTAAGTGATGATGGTTTAGGTTTGCAGTATCCAAGAAGGGGTCTTAGGTATGGGTGGTCAGTCAGAAAAAAAAGAGAGTATCACGCAAATACGAAATAAGTTGCAGGCAGCAGATGAAGATTTGCTGCCTGTTGTCATTTTACAGTATAAAGATGACGAGCGAGAAGGTGTGCGGAAACTTGTCATTTCTGCAAATAAGAGATTACAGGCTATAGAAAACGAAAAGAAGCGCATATATGATATGTGCTCTTTTGAAAGACAGTATGCAGGTGAGGGATATATATGCGGTATCGATGAAGTCGGCAGAGGTCCTTTTGCGGGTCCCGTGATGGCGGGAGCTGTAGTACTTCCTGCAGACTGTATGATACCGTATGTTAACGATTCAAAGCAGCTCTCCGAAATAAAAAGAGAAGAGCTTTATGATGTGATAATGGATAAAGCAGTGAGCGTAGGCATCGGTTCGGTCTCCTGGGACAGGATCGATGAGATCAATATACTTCAGGCTACTTATGAAGCTATGAGACAGGCAGTATCAAAGCTTTCGGTAAGACCGGACGTGCTTCTTATCGATGCCGTCCATATTCCGGATCTTCCGATAAAGCAGGTCTCTATAATAAAGGGAGACTGCAAGAGCATGTCTATCGCGGCTGCCAGCATTGTTGCAAAAGTCACAAGAGACAGGCTGATGATTGAATACGATAAAAAGTGGCCGGAATATCATTTTGCGAAGAATAAGGGCTACGGTTCGGCAGAACATATCGAAGCACTGGGAAGATATGGGGCGTGCCCGATCCACAGGCAGTCGTTTATCACTAAATTTGTATAGTGATGAAGTGAATTGCTTTGCGTAATTATATAAACATTTGCAATTCGCAGATTTTCTGCACAGATCGTCTCGGAGGTATTTATGAGCATCAATGATATATCATATAATGTCAATAATAGCTCCGGAACACAGAATGTTTCCGGCGGTTCAGGAACAAATGTAAGCAGCACACAGAACACTTCTTCAGGCACAACCGTGGCTCAGGGATATCACGGCTCCGGGAGCGCAGTGCCGGGTGATATCATTTCCGGAAAGATCACGATGTCTGACAGTGGAAACATAAGTCTGACGTTAAATGACAATACTGAACTGTCAGCACATGTAGACGGTGGAATCAGGCTGACTCCCGGAGATGCGGTGAGCTTTCAGGTAAAGAGCAGTGACAATGGGCTTGTACTTACTCCGATCGGAACAAATACAGCGATGGGAGCGAGCGTGGAGAAAGCCTTGGCTGCAGCTGATCTTGAACAGTCTCAGTCGAATATTCAGATGGTCACACAGATGATGGATGAGGGGATGAACATCAATGCATCATCACTCAGAACGATGAACAGGCTTGTATCGGATTATCCGTCAGTTGATATGACTGAGATAATTAAGCTTAAGAATATGAACATGGATATCACTCAGGAGAATATCGGTCAGCTGAAGAATTACAGCAATGCGCAGTATCAGATCGAACAGGGTGCGTCAGAGATTGCCGATCTTCTTACGGATGAGTTTTCGAATGAAGTTGAAAGCGGACTGAGTGATAAAGCTGTACAGATGTATAAAGATCTTTTGGATATCGTTAATATCAGTGGAGACAGTGATACAGGTATTGATATTTGGGGAGGCGGGAAAGTTTCTGAACCCAGTTCGTTTGATGGAAGTATATCTCCTAACGGTACTACATCTATTGACGGAACCGTATCTTTTGATGGGACAGCAACTTCAAATGGTTTACATAATACGACAACGGGCTCAACTTCTGCCATGTTCGATATCCCTGCAGGAAATTATATGGACAGTGAGCAGCTTTCACAGACTGCAGATATATTAGAGAATGCCGGATTTTCTAAAGAATTTACTGACAGTGTGAGAAACGGATCTGTAAGTGTCGGTGATCTGCTTAATGCTTGTCTAGATGCGGCTGGCAGTGATAAGGTTTTGGGTAGTGGTCAGACAGGTTTCACTAAAAACATGGATGTATCTTTGGCTAACGGAGCTAAAGATCTTGTGCAGACTGAGGTACGTGATCTGACGCAGAATATTGCTCAGGGAGCAGCTTCGTCAGATATAAGCCAGACGAATGCCGGAAAGAGCGAGAATGTTCTCCAGAAAGCCGAAGAAGCGATAAACAGGGCACTTTCAGAAATGAGCAGTGAGAAACTTCTTGCGACTGACAGTGATACAAACGATTCTGCGAAGACACTTGTCAGACTGCTTAAGAGCGATCCGTTCAAGAACATGGTAAAAGATTCGCTCATGAGCCGCATTCAGATAACACCTGAAGAGACTGCTGATAAGGCAAATATAAAAGAGCTTTATGAAAAGATGATAAAGCAGACTGATGATATAAAGAATGTGCTCGCAAAGAACTCAGCACTTGATTCGCCGGCCGGAAATGCCGTGCAGAATCTGAGGAGCAATATAGATT
This sequence comes from Lachnospiraceae bacterium, assembly GCA_018053995.1. GTDB lineage: Bacteria > Bacillota > Clostridia > Lachnospirales > Lachnospiraceae > JAGPKJ01. The sequence continues at coordinate 53,802 of JAGPKJ010000005.1, forward strand.
TCATGAATCAGATAAATCAGACATTTTCATTTGTACAGCTTCCTGTAAAACTGACTGACGGGAATGCTCATGGCGATCTTTATGTATATTCTAACAAGAAAAATCGCGCGAAAAATGACGGAAACGTCACAGCACTGCTTCATCTTGATATGGCACACTTGGGACCTATGGATGTCTATATCACAATGAATAGCGGCAGTCATGTTAATACTCACTTTTATCTTCAGGATGATGAATCTCTTGATCTTATATCATCGCATATCGGCGAACTTGATAAGCATCTTTCACAGCGCGGATATACGGCAACTGCAGAATTTTCAATGCGTGATGAGATGACCGATGCTTCTTCGGAGATAACAGGACAGGGCAGAAGTATAACTGAGAGTTCAAGACCGATTTCGTATACATCTTTTGATGCGCGCGCATGACAGAGGGCGGACTTTATGAAGAACAAAGATAACGATATAAAAAAAGCCATAGCACTCGAATATGATCCGGAAGATGAGGCACCAAGAGTAGTCGCATCAGGCCGCGGTGCTCTGGCAGAACGGATAATCAAGAAAGCTGAGGAGAGTAATGTTCCGGTTCATCAGGATGATAAACTTGCTGACACGCTTTCACGTCTTGATATCGGGGATATGATCCCGCCGGAACTGTACAATGTCGTTGCGGAAGTCCTTGTATTTGTAGATGCGATGGATAAGCTTAAGAATAAGGTGAAGAATAATGGTAAATAACAGATCCACCGGAACATATTACGAAGATAAGGCAGCAGATTATCTGACATCAAAGAATGTTGACCTGATTGAGAGAAATTACAGATGCAGAATGGGCGAGGTAGATCTGATAGGGCGTGATACAGAAGATGGTCAGAACTGCCTCGTTTTTTTTGAAGTAAAATACAGGACAACAGGTGAATGTGGCAGCGCAGCTGAAGCTGTAGGACGCGCGAAACAGAAGAAGATATGTCATGTGTGTGATTTCTACAGGATGATGAAAGGTGTAAGCGATGATATGCAGATAAGGTTTGATGTCGTTGCGATAGACGGTGAAGAGATCACGTGGATAAGGAATGCGTTTCAGTATACCAGATAACCTGACACCAATATCATAGTCTTTTATTTTCCGAAATTAATAAAATATTAAGAATAATCATACAAGTCAGTTAATATATTAAATACATAATAATATCGGATATGGCAGATGACTGCCGATTCCGGGGAATGAGGGAGAAATGATCAATATTCTTGTCTGTGACGATGATCGTGATATAGTCGATGCGATCGAAATCTATCTTGAGCAGGAAGGCTTTAACGTAATAAAAGCCTTTGACGGTGAGCAGGCACTGAAGGCGCTTAAGGAAAACGATATACAGCTATTGGTAATCGATATCATGATGCCGCGGCTTGATGGAATCCACGCGACACTGAAGATCAGAGAATATTCAAATATTCCGATCATCATCCTGTCGGCGAAATCAGAAGATTCAGATAAGATACTTGGTCTTAATATAGGCGCGGACGACTATATCTCAAAGCCGTTCAATCCGCTTGAACTTGTGGCACGTGTAAAATCAAATCTTCGTAGATATACCTCGCTCGGAAGTACTCAGGGCGCCGCATCACCTAATGAAAAGAATATATATAGAAACGGCGGACTCTGCATCAATGATGATACCAAAGAGGTCACTGTTGATGGAACACAGGTGAAGCTTACACCGATCGAGTTCAATATACTTCTCCTGCTTGTGAAAAATGCGGGACGGGTTTATTCAATAGAGCAGATATATGAAAACATCTGGAATGAGGAAGCGATAGGTGCGGACAATACAGTTGCTGTACATATCAGGCATATCAGAGAGAAG
>JAGPKJ010000127.1 GCA_018053995.1 Lachnospiraceae bacterium
GTCTTCGAGACTTGCTCATCGATCTCTTCTATCTTCTCTGTCATTCTCTGATCTATCCCTACGATTATCCTGGTCAGCGTTCCGAATTCATTTCCCGCGCTATTACTCGTGATCCCGGCAAATAACCTTATCTCCCCGGCGAGGATAAGACCTTTCTTGCCAAGTACCTCTATCGTCCTTCCTGCTTCAACATTGCTCTCCATTATGTAACTGCATGAAATGTCGTTCCCTGCGCTTACCGTACATTTTTCAAAGAACTTTCCTACAATATCTTTTCCGGCAGAAATAACTCCCTTGTTATTTCCGAAGGTTCCGCTTCTAAGCAGAATGCTTCCGCCTGCTTTGACTTCAGCTGCCTCCACAATACCGTCCACCGTAACATTTCCAGAAGCACATATCTTCATTCCGGATCTTACCGCGCCGCGAACGTATACATCTCCCCTGAAATTGATATTACCCTCTTTTATAGTAAGGTCAGTATCGATCGAAAGCATCTCTGAGATAGTTATCCTGTTTTTATCCTCATCATACGATATCTTTCCATCTATCAATGATGTGTAATGACAGCCATCGTCCGATATCTTAAAGCCACGTCCCATTATTGCCGGTTTCTCACGGCCTCTCTTCGCCGTAAGCAGTCTGCCTGTGACTGTAAAACCCATCATTCCCGGATTACCTTTATGATATGTTACTATCTCCGTATCTTTAGTTACCGGAATAAAAAAATCGATTTTTGAGTAATCAACGGATCCATCTTCGTTTTCATACGGCATATATGACAGGGCTGTCTTAAAATGAAATTCAAACTCACCGTCCTGCCCTTCTATCGCGGGTTTTCCACTGGCTATACATATCTCTTTATTGTAAATCTCTTTATCTATAACTTCATTTACCGCCTGCATATCTACACCGTTTTTTATGCCGGCCTTTGCAAGTAAGCTGGATATCTCATCAGCAGAGTACTTCTGCCTGTTTTCTTTCTGACAGATGAGCATTGATGCGCTCATCTCACTGTCTGATGTGATGACCATATTCCCATTTAGAGGATCAGTGTAATTAATCATCAGCTGTCCCCCCATTCATCTCAGACAAAAGTTTTATTCTGATCTCTCTCATCCGCTCTGCAGGGATCTCAGGATCAGCAAAGCTTCCAACATCTATTCCTTCTTCAATTACCCTTATCAGCTCTCTGGTCTGCTCCACTGAATACTCGTCTGCAGAAGGTCTTACATCTGCCGTGAGTCTTTTGCGTTCTTTTTCCATCTCGATCGAACCAATTGTAAATTTTGCATATATCGAGACATTTATTCCACTTTCAAGTCCTAGTCTTATTTCCCGCATCTGCTGATAACTGAACATATTGCTGAGATAACGGCTTATATCAAGCCTTTCCTCAAGACCTATACGTATCTCGCGCATCTGAAACCAGTCATATGTCAGTTTTGCGTATAATGAGACATCTATTCCGGCTTCAAGTCCAAGCCTTATCTCTTCAAGCTGTGCTCCATAATAGCCAATGTCAAGGAACGCATCAAGAGGCATACATTCTTCGTGTGCGAGCAGGATCTGATGTATCTGCTCCCCATCATATCCTTTTTCCGCATATACTGATATGTCATCTCCTGCATGTATCCCAAGCCTTATCTGTTCAAGAACATCACCGCTATAGCCCATATGAACATACGGAATAAGGTCTATCCGTTCTTCTATCGCAAGCCTTATCTGTTTCATAACGCTGTTCGTCAGATCCTGTCTGGCATATGATGAGACATTGATACCCTTTTCAAGACCCAGTCTTATCTCTCTCATCTGAAACCAGTCAAAATCAGGACATGAATAAATTGAAACATCTATCCCACGCAAAAGTCCAAGCCGTATCTCTTTCATCTGCGGCGACAGATACTCTTTTCTTGCATATACCGATATATCAAGATTTTCCTGGAGCCCCTGCCTTATCTCATCAATCTGCATCCAGTCAAAATCATCGACATATATTGATATATCAATTCCCTTCTTGAGCCCGAGTCTTATCTCCTCCATCTGAAACCATGTGTACTCAGGATTAAGATATGAAGACACGTCTATATCATCTTCAAGCCCCAGCCGGATCTGCTTTATCTGAGTGAGATTATATTTCCCGTCAGAAAAAAAGTCCTCCTCGATCCCCAGGCTGTAGCATATGCGTATCTCATTTTCAATTTCATTCCTGCGAAGCTGTTCTACAACATCCGTTAACGAAAGATCGTTCCCCACGACATACCCCTCTGCCGATCTACTATCATAGCTTTCTCTTCAGACGTAACGTTATTATTGTTCTCAAGGATACTTTCTGCCAATCAACTATCAGAACCTTCTTATGGCAAATAAGAAATCCTCATTCTTGTCATAGTTTGTTTATCACATCTAATATCTTTACGTTATCATCAGATATCGCTTTTATGTAATCGTCAATCCCTTCTGTGCTTCCGATACGAAGTATCTCAACCACAGGTACGAGATCCTTAAGCATCCCTTTCATGCTGAGGTTTCCCGCAACTCCCTTAAGGGTATGCGCATAATTAAAAGCATCACCGACATTTCCATCCGCCAAGGATGATTTCATTTTCTCAAGGTTGTCATCTTCAAGATAATCCTTCATAAATCTGACAAAAAGATCATCTCTTTCCATAAATCTGTGCATCGCGTCATCAACATCAATACCGGCACCAATGAACTCTTGTTTAATCTCAGCATCCATAGTATTGTACCGCCTTTTCTTAAATACATTAGTAAATTCGTGTTAGCACAAAATTACCTAAAAGTATATTATAATGCAAGTGTCCAAAGTCAATGCAAGTGTCCAAAGTCAATCAGCCTTCATGCTTGCATGAAAGGCTGGTTGACCTTGGACACGACTAAACATGAGGAAGTAGCGATTTGCACAGCAAATCAGCGGATTCCGAATGTTTATGGAATTACGAGAGTTTTCGAAGAAAACGGAGTAATTCGCAGCATCATGATACAATTACTACTTTTGACACTTGCATCATATTATGAAATAAGAGCCTTAAAGTCATACCTGCTTACGCAAAAAATGACTTTAAGACCCTTAACATAATATAGGTTAAATTTACTGTCTCAGCTCTATCCCGAGACTTTCAAGTCCATTCAGTATCTTCTTCATCGCACCGGTGATATCATCGTCCGTAAGCGTTCTGTCATCCGCTCTGAATGTGATCGAATACGCGATCGACTTGCATCCTTCCTTGACCTGATCTCCCTCGTAGATATCAAACAGTTCGCAGCTTTCCATGATCTTTCCGCCGCGCTGCCTGATCATATCTTCGATCTGTCCTGCAGATACCGCTTTCGGAACCACCATACTCAGATCACGACTTACTGCCGGGAACTTTGCGATACCCTTGTATTTTCTGTCAAATGTCGCAAACTCAAGGACTGACGGAATATCGATCACCGCAATATATGCTCTCGTTCCAATGCTGTACGCATCGCATACCTCCGGATGAACTTCTCCAAGATATCCTATTTCCTTTCCTTCATATGTAACTTTAGCCTGACGTCCGGGATGAAGGAAAGTCTTCTCTGATTTCGGGTCATAAGTTCGTTTCCCGTTCATTCCAAGTGCATCCAGAAATTCCTCGATCACACCCTTCATCGTGTAGAAATCACCATCACCGTAAAATCCAAGTGTGAACTGCATTCTTTCATCAGCATAATCCGTGATAGGAAGAGATTTAGCAATATAGATATTTCCCATCTCATAAAGACGGACATTCTTATTTCTTCTGTTATAATTTGTCGAAAGACTGCTTAGCATTCCATTAAGTGATATAGTCCTCATCACTGAGAATTCCTCGCCGAGCGGATTTGATATCTTTATAGCCTGTCTTTCCGGTGCATCTTCCGCAAGTCTTAGTTTGTCAAATACCTTCGGGCTCTCGAATGAATAGCTCATGCCCTGTGAGAATCCGCAGAACTGCGCTATCTCTCTTGCCTTTGCTTCGACAAGCATCTTGAATGAAACACCACCACGCACCCCCTGTCCTTTTGGAAGTGTCGTCGGAATCTTGTCATATCCATAGAATCTCGCGACCTCTTCTGCTATATCAGCCTGACCTATAAGATCCTGACGGAAATAAGGTATAACAAGTTCATTCTTGTCATTGTCATATCCGATCTCAAGTCTCTTAAATATATTCATCATCTGATCATTGGATACATCTGTGCCAAGGAGTTTATTGTACTTCTCCGGCATGAACGTTATACGGTGCTTATCCTTTAAAGGTGCATGTTCATCTGCCATTCCCTTTGCAGGGTTTCCGCATCCAAGTTCCTGCATAAGCTGGCAGGCACGATTTATAGCATCCTCAGCGTTATGAGGCTCAAGTCCTTTTTCAAATACATTTGACGCATCTGTCCGAAGTCCGATTCTCTTTGCTGATTTTCTTATATTCGGTCCGTTAAATGTTGCTGCTTCAAAAAGAACCGTATGAACATCATCAGTTATCATGGAGTTCTCGCCGCCCATGATACCCGCGATAGCAACAGGCTTCTGGGCATCACAGATCATAAGGATGTCGTGATCCAGTTTTCTGTCCTGACCATCAAGCGTGCGGAACACTTCACCGTCTTCGGCACGTCTCACAATTATCTTATTTCCCGCGATCTTATCATAATCAAATGCGTGCATAGGCTGACCGTATTCGATCATAACATAATTCGTTATATCGACAAGATTATTTATCGGTCTTATTCCGTTAGCTGCGAGTCTCCTCTGCATCCATACCGGCGAAGGGGCGATCTTTATATCAGTGCAGACTCTGCCTATATAACGTGTGCAGAGATCAGTATCTTTTATCTCCACCTTTATCATTTCATTAGTATCATGAGAAGGATCTTCTTTTACCGTAACGACTGGCGGAACAAACGGCTTATCATATGTTGCCGCAGCTTCTCTTGCAATGCCAAGGACACTGTAACAATCTACTCTGTTAGATGTGATCTCGTATTCATACACAGTATCATGAAGTCCGAGAACTTCTACCGCGTCAGCTCCAACCTTTGTGTCCTCGGGGAATATGTAAACGCCGTCTTCCGGTGCTTCCGGATAGAATTCTCTGCTGCTGCCCAGTTCTTCGATAGAGCACATCATGCCGTATGAATCTACTCCGCGAAGCTTGCCTGTCTTGATCTTTATCCCATTTTCCGGATTTGGACTGCCATCATGACCACCGGCAACAGATCCGCCATCAAGAACAACCGGTATCTTGTCCCCGGTCTTTACGTTAGGTGCACCTGTCACTATCTGAAGCATTTCTGATCCGATATCGACCTGACATATTATCAGTTTGTCAGCATCAGGATGCTTTTCTATCGATTTTATCTGTCCGACTACTATCTTGGAAAGGTTCTTGTCGAGCTTTGTGAAATTCTCCACTTTCGTTCCGGAAAGTGTCATCGCATCTCTGAATTCCTGCTCTGTGCACTCCATCTCCGGTACTAATGCTTTTATAAAATTAAGTGATGTATTCATTATTTTATCCCTCCGTTTTTGATCAGAACTGTTTCAGGAATCTTGCGTCATTCTCATATAACAGACGCATATCGTCGATCTCATATTTGAGCAGCGCGATACGCTCAAGTCCTACGCCAAACGCAAATCCTGTATAT
>JAGPKJ010000036.1 GCA_018053995.1 Lachnospiraceae bacterium
CCAGCAAGGAAGCTTCAGGAACGAGCAATATGAAGTTCATGCTTAACGGAGCTATAACGCTTGGCACGATGGACGGTGCAAATGTCGAGATAGTAGATGAAGTCGGGGCAGAGAATGCTGTCATCTTCGGACTTACATCCGATCAGGTTATCGGCTATGAGAATAATGGCGGATATGATCCGATGGAGATATTTAATCAGGACGATGATATCAGAAAAGTTCTCATGCAGCTTATAAACGGTACATATTCCCAGGACACTGAACTCTTCAGACCGCTCTATAATTCGCTTCTTAATACGATGAGCACGTCACGGGCGGATGCGTATTTTATCCTTAAGGACTTTAAGCCATACGCACAGGCTCAGGAAGAGATAGAGAAGCGTTACAGAGCGAAATCAAAGTGGGCTAAATGCGCGCTGCTCAATGTGGCAAGTTCTGGCAAATTCTCATCAGACCGTACGATACAGGAATACGTCGATGATATATGGCACCTCAATAAAGTTGATATGAAGAACTGACATGATAATGAAAGAGCGGCACCTATAAACTGCAACACGGAGGAATAAAATGATCGAACTTTCAGATGGCGGATGCTATCTCGTAAATGGAACAGATGTTATACCGGACAGCGCAGAAAGTGCAGCTGCAGTAAAAGCGGCATCCGGCAGTGATGTTACGAAGGAAGAAGCACGTAAGGGCACGATTGCTTATAGCATATTAAAGGCACATAATACATCGGACAATCTCGATAAGCTGAAGATAAGATTCGATAAGCTTACGAGCCATGATATCACATATGTCGGGATCATACAGACGGCACGTGCATCAGGACTCGAGAAGTTTCCGATGCCATACGTACTGACAAATTGTCACAATTCGCTTTGCGCCGTAGGCGGCACGATCAATGAAGATGATCATATGTTTGGCCTTACATGTGCAAAAAAATATGGCGGGATATATGTACCTCCTCATCAGGCAGTTATCCATCAGTATGCAAGAGAGATGCTGTCAAGCGGCGGCGGTATGATCCTTGGATCAGATTCGCATACACGATACGGCGCACTTGGCACAATGGCAATGGGTGAAGGCGGCCCCGAACTCGTAAAGCAGCTTCTTGGTCAGACATATGATATCAATATGCCGGATGTCATCGCTGTATATATGACAGGCAAGCCTGTTCGCGGAGTAGGACCGCAGGATGTAGCGTTAGCGATAATCGGAGCTGTATTCAAAAAAGGATATGTAAAAAATAAGGTCATGGAATTCGTTGGTCCCGGAGTATCATCACTCAGTGCTGATTTCAGGATCGGCGTAGATGTCATGACGACAGAAACGACATGCCTGTCATCTATCTGGAAGACTGATGAACGTATAAAAGAGTATTACGATATCCACGGCAGAAGCGGCGATTACAAAGAGCTGAATCCGGCAGATGTTGTTTATTATGATGGAATGATAAGTATCGATCTTGGGACGATAAAGCCAATGATCGCTATGCCGTTCCATCCGAGCAATGCGTATACGATCGAGGATGTTCAGAACAATCTGAAAGATATCCTTCATGAGACAGAAGAACGTGCCAGGGTCAGCCTTGGAACAGAAGTCCCTTATTCACTCGAATCAAAGATAAAGGACGGAAAGCTCCTTGTAGATCAGGGAATCATCGCAGGATGTGCAGGCGGCGGGTTTGAGAATATCTGTGCGGCTGCCGATATCCTTAAAGGAAAATATATTGGCTCAGACGGATTCACACTTGATGTCTATCCGGCGTCAATGCCGATATACATGGAACTTGTGAGAAACGGATGTGCAGCCGAAATCATGGAGACAGGCGCGATAATGAAGACTGCGTTCTGCGGACCTTGTTTTGGAGCGGGCGATACTCCGGCGAACAATGCGTTCAGTATCCGTCATTCTACAAGAAATTTCCCGAACCGTGAAGGCTCCAAGCTTCAGAAAGGACAGATCGCATCAGTCGCGCTTATGGATGCACGTTCTATCGCTGCTACTGCGGCAAATAAGGGAATACTTACAGCAGCGGATACCTGGGATGGAGATTATACAGTATATCAGTATCATTTTGATGAGAACATATATGCAAATCGCGTATTTGACTCACACGGAAAAGCCGATCCTTCAGTAGAGATACAGCTTGGCCCTAACATCAAGGATTGGCCGGCGATGACATCACTACCGGAGAATCTGCTCCTTAAGGTAGTTACAGAGATCCATGATCCAGTAACTACAACGGATGAACTGATCCCTTCAGGTGAGACTTCATCATTCCGTTCAAATCCGCTTGGACTTGCGGAATTCACGCTCTCAAGAAAAGATCCGAAGTATGTAGGACTCGCCAAAGAAGCGCAGAAAGCCGAAAAAGCACGTGAAGCAGGCGAGGATCCGACGACGGCACTCCCGGAACTTAAGGAAGTACTCGCACTTATCGGAGACAGTTTTGGCAAGCTCACAAATGAGAATACAGGATACGGCTCGACGATATTTGCAATAAAGCCGGGCGACGGTTCAGCGCGTGAACAGGCAGCTTCGTGCCAGAAGGTTCTTGGCGGATGGGCTAATGTTGCAAATGAATACGCCACTAAGAGATATCGCTCTAACCTCATTAACTGGGGAATGCTCCCATTTGTCATCGCTCCCGGAGACCTGCCGTTCAAGAAGCTTGATTATCTGTTCTTCCCTGAGATACGAAAAGCAGTAGAGGACAAGACAGAGAAGATCACAGGATACGCGGTATCAGACAATGGCATCAAAGAGTTCAAAGTGACGCTTGGAGAACTGACAGACGAGGAACGGGAGATCATCCTTAAAGGGTGCCTTATCAACTATAACCGCAGCAGATAGATATCAACGATAAAATCAAGTATAGAGATTGCGTTTTAGAAAACGAAACAATACGCGTTGTTGTATCTAAGTATCCAAGGGTATCTGTCCGATATATATTACAAATCCGATCTTTCTTGATGAGAGGGAAAATAAAAGGAATGTAAGCAGATCACATTTATGTGAGACTGCGCCATGGAAGGCATTCATACGGAAACGTATGGGTGCCTTTCTGTTCCTTAAAATTGATCGGACACGAAAGGAGATACTTGAGGATATTAAGCGGACAGGTAGGAATGGAGTCCGACAGGAGTTATGCTTCTGACAGTTTATATTCCATAGAGATAGGCGCAGGAAGCGTAGATGGGATGTTCTCGAGAACGCTCTATGAAAAGAGCAGCGAAGAGGGCGAGCAGATTGAAGGTACAAATAGGCGTATCATATCTACAGGCGGGAGTCTCGACGATATCACAAGCCAGTTCAAGGCACTTACGAACTCGTCAAAGGTCACATCAGCAGACAATGAAGATGTGATCGATACGCTTGAGAAGATCAGACAGCAGATCATGAAATATCTGATACAGCTGCTGTTTGGAGGTAACAGTTCATACGATGCGGACGACAGTACAGAAGACGGCATCGAAGAAACGGGGACGGGTACTGATACTCCGACAGCCATTGGCATCGGATATATGAATATGACGATGGCATATGAAGAGACAGAGGAGACAAGCTTCAGTACGCAGGGAACAGTTAAGACAGCGGATGGAAGAGAAATAAGTTTTAATGTCGGTCTTCAGATGAGCAGAAGCTTTTCTGAGTATTATTCGCAGACGACAGGGTATTCGTTAATGGTAGATCCGCTCGTGATCAATATGGATACAGGAATGACGGAGATCGAAGATCAGACATTTCTATTTGACCTCGATTGTGATGGTACAAAAGAAAATGTATCAAGCCTGGGACAGGGAAGCGGATTTCTTGCTCTTGATAAAAATGATAATGGCAAGGTCGATGACGGAAATGAACTTTTCGGGACAAAGACAGGCGATGGCTTTGGAGATCTTGAAGAATATGATTCTGATGATAACGGATGGATCGATGAAAATGATCAAGTGTGGGACAGACTCAGGATATGGACAAAGGACAGCGATGGCAACGATCTTTTATACAAACTGTCAGACAAGAAGATAGGAGCCATATGCCTGCAGAACGTATCGACCGATTTTTCACAGCGAAGTATCTCGGACGGTCAGATAAATGGCAGGATAAGACAGACCGGAGTGTTTCTGTACGAAAACGGATCAGCGGGAACAGTTCAACATGTGGATCTGTCGATGGAGGCGTAGCCGATCATCCGCTGCATAATGCGGATAGTAACATTATCATAACAGTAAATCTTTATATCCTCTCATCATAAAAGTCCAAGGCGGAGCCACACAGTTTGTGGTTCCGTCTTTTTTGTTGTAAAATATCAGTATTCAAAGACGATGCTTACGGGACAGAAAAATGAGAAGTTGGAACAGACTAAAGATAACCATATGCTTTACTTTATGCGCATCATTATTGTCGGCGTGTTCTTTTCAGCATGTCAACCTAAGCCGTGCATCAGATACGAAATCACGCTCAGATATCACAAGTCTGGGCTTAAGTCCGGAGTTCTCATATGACGTTCCGGTCAGCAGCCCAAGCATCGAGGCAGACAGACTTGGGTATCTTATAGGCGAAAAGAAAAAAGCAGTATTTAAATCAAACAAGCCCGGAGACGATTTCTCACTTGTTAACGCACAGACCGGTAAAACGGTATATAAGGGAAAGCTTAGAAAGCTGAAATCTGCGGAAGGCGAAAGCTGCATCGGAGATTTTTCATCATGGGATAAGCCGGGCAGATACTATCTGGAAAATGAGAAAACGGGTCGCTCATATACATTTGAGATCTCAGAAGATCTGTATGGGAGTCTCTTAAATACATCGCTAAAGCAGTATTACCTTAGCAGGTGCGGCATGTCACTGACAGAAGCATATGCGGGAAAAAATGCACATGGAGCCTGTCATATGAAAAGCGCATATATCGAAGGTGAATCCAGCGCTTCACTAAATGCTCCCGGTGGATGGCATGTAGACGGACAGGGTGACAGAGATGTCATTCAGGGGTGTCAGGCATCAGATATCCTGTTATTGACGTATGAGCTGAATCCTAACGTGTGTGGCGATGATGAAGATATTCCGGAGAGCGGAAATGGAATCCCGGATATACTCGATGAAATCAGGTATGAGACAGACTGGCTGCTTAAGATGCAGGATGAAAAAAGCGGCGGTGTATATAACGGAATAAATGTGACCGGAGCTGTAAATGCGCAGACACTTGTAGCCGGTAAGATCACGATGAACGCAACACTTGAATTTGCAGCCGCAATGGCGAAATTCAGCTATGTATATCAGACATTTGACAGTGAATATGCAACGCTATGTCTTAAGGCAGCTGATCGTGCAATGCAGTGTGCTGCGCAGCATGATAATGATACCGATCCGGATGATTATTTTATGGCAGCATCTGAACTATACAGGGCAACAGGATATGCAAAGTATGGCAGTATAGTAACAGATTATCTTACGGAAAATGAAAAACCTGATATTTCAGACAAATCGGTGTTCAGAGGGTGTGTGACATATATATGCACCAAGCAGAAAGTTGACACCGACATTTGCAGCAGGATAATAACGGAACTTATGGATGAGGCGTCTGAACTGTCCGAGAACGCAAGGCATAAGGAATATCTTGTGACTACATATGATGGAGATGACAACATAGAAAAGATGCTTGAGATGACATCACATCTGGCTGTAGTCAATTATGTCATTTCAAATAGTGAGTATAGAACAGCGCTCGGAGATTATGTGCACTATTTTCTTGGAAGGAACAATGGCGCGGTGATCTATGCACACTGCGGTGTAAGTGAGGATGCGGGTTCCAAAGGATATGATATAAATTCGAAAACAGATCTGAATGCATATTGGGTGCTTCTTATAAGCGGGCTTGAAAATGCGGGTACAGGCGATGATAAATAGCGGTGCGTATGTTGCGGACAGAGCTGTTTTGGTGTACGATATTCGAGGCTGAAAACATATAGTCAGTGTCATGCCAGTCATGCATACAGGATGGAAATAAATGGAAAGTACGATAGACGGACTTAAGATTTATTATACGGAAGAGGGAGAAGGACCGCTGGTCGTTCTCTTGCACGGATGGGGAAGCAACTGTGATCTGTACAAGGAACTCTCTCATTTTCTGTCAAAGAGATATCATGTTGTTGCGCCAAACTTTCCGGGATGCGGAAGTGTTACCGGAAACAGCGATGAACCTAAGGAATCATGGAGTGTCAGTGATTATATAAGATTTACGGTACATTTTACACAGCAGTTTATAAAGAGCAGCGACGAAAAAGTCATATTCTTCGGACATTCGCATGGCGGACGGGTGCTTATAAAGATGTGCGGAATGGAGCCGGGGGAAGCGATGAAACGCGAGATAGGAATAGAACGGCTCCCGTTTGATATAGATAAGCTTGTGCTTGTAGACAGCGCCGGCATAGTGCCGGTCAAGACAAAGGCACAGCTTGAAAAGGTCAAGAGATATAAGACATATAAGGCAATCTTATCAACACCTGTGATGAAGACTCTATTCCCGGGGCAGCTCGAGAAGCTTCAGAGCCATAACGGTTCAGTAGATTATAGAAGTGCATCACCGATGATGCGTCAGTGCATGGTAAAGGTGGTAAACGAAGACGAGCGGGATTACATGCCGAATATCAAGTCATCGACGCTGCTCATATGGGGCGTGAACGATACAGCGACACCGATCGCAGATGGTGAGTATATGGAAAAGCATATACCGGGATCAGGTCTTGTACGGATAGAAAGGGCAGGACATTTTTCATTTCTTGATCAGCAGTTGTTGTTTCTGAAAGTGATCGGATCGTTTCTGAATGTTCCATTTAACTGATACGCCGGAGGTTTGTCTGATAATGATAATGGTCTTAGGGATTATAGAATGTATTTTATTTGTTGTATCATATGTACTGACGATCCTGTACTTTGTACATATGTTCCAGCTCAATTCATACAGATGCAAAGCTCAGTACAAGTGGATGAGCGAGCACATAGGGCGTGTGGTGCCGGCGGTTACAGGAGTCGTTGTGTGCACTGTGGGACTGATACTCGCATGGGCTGATGATATCACTTCATACGGTATAAATTCATATATAAATGCACTCCCGGCACATGTGACCGGACTTATTACCGTGATCATCGTATTTTTCGCGATCATGCTGATACTGTACAGGCCGGTTAAAGCAAAGAAGAAGCTTGTTTTCACACCAAGAGTGATGCGCCTTGTCGCAACGATAATAGTGCTGACGATCATAATGATCGCGCTTTCGTTAATTCGTGGTGAAAGACTGGTGGTGCTTATCATACTTCCGCTTATCTACGGAATCGCTCCATTTACTGTAACTATTGCGGCCGAGTGTAACAGACCTGTAGAATATGGTGTCAAGGTGCATTATATCAATGATGCAAAGCATATCCTCGCACAGTGCCCGGAACTTAAGATCGTAGGTATTACCGGAAGCTATGGCAAGACAAGCGTAAAATATTATCTGCATGATCTTCTCAGCGCAAAGTACAATGTGCTTATGACTCCGGAAAGCTACAATACGCCGATGGGAGTCGTCAAGACTATAAGGGAACAGCTCACAGCGGCACATCAGGTATTCATCTGCGAGATGGGTGCCCGTCACGTAGGAGATATCAAGGAGATATGCGATATCGTCCATCCGCATGATGGTATTATCACGTCGATCGGATATCAGCATCTGGAAACTTTTCGTTCTCTCGATAATATCGTAAACACGAAATATGAGCTGTTTGATGCTCTTCCCAAAGAGGGTCTACGGTTCATAAACGGTGACAACGAGATAATAAGAAAATATAACAGGCTCGATGGTGTTATAACTTACGGTCTGAATGAAGGAAACAGCTACAGGGCTTCTTCTCTTTCGGTAAATGAAAAAGGCAGCACATTTACTGTGACGGCACCGGATGGCACGACTCAGGAGTTTTTCACAAGCCTTATTGGAAAACATAATGTTCTTAACATTCTAGGTGCGATCGCAGCAGCACATACATATGGGATATCATTATCAGATCTTCGCCTGCCGGTCAGAAAGCTTCGCGGAGTTCCACATCGTCTTCAGCTTATCGACAGAGGAAGCGTGACGGTAATTGATGATGCGTATAACTCAAATCCGAATGGATGCAGGATGGCGCTTGATACAGTAGCGCTATTTGATGCATGCAAGATAATCGTTACACCCGGGATGGTAGAGCTTGGAACCAGAGAAGACGAATATAATGAAGAATTCGGCAGGGAAGCAGCTGCTGTATGCGATTATATAGTCCTTGTCGGAGAGAAACAGACTCAGGCGATAGCAAAGGGCGTGCGTTCTGCGGACTTCCCTGAGGAAGCACTTTATATCACAGAGACACTTCAGGATGCTGTCGCATATGCGTATGCGATAAATGGCAGCAGGATGAAGGAATTTACAAAGAAGATCATTCTTCTGGAAAATGATCTGCCTGATAATTATTAGGATGGGTTCGCAGTATCATAGCATACCAACATCATTTAAATATATGGAGGATATACATTATGAAAATTAAGATGGCAGTCGTTTTCGGCGGAAAGAGCGTCGAACATGAGATATCGATAATTTCAGCGATACAGGCTATTCAGTCGATGGATAAAGAAAAATACGAGATCACTCCGGTCTATATGACTAAATCAAACGAATTTTATGTCGGAGAAAAAGTCGGTGATATCGAAGCGTATAAGGATATAAAAGCGCTGATATCGGAGAGCAGACAGGTAGTATGGATCCGGGAAGACGGAAAAGTCAGACTTGTACTATATCCGATGAAGAAGTTTGGAAGCAGTATTGTTACGGATGTGGATATAGTATTTCCTATAGTGCATGGTACAAATGTAGAAGATGGATCACTTCAGGGCTTCTTCCATACGCTTGATGTTCCGTTCGTCGGATGCGAAGTTCTTGCGTCTGCTGTCGGGATGGACAAGTATGTAATGAAGACAGTACTTAAAGATAATGATATACCGGTGCTTGACTGTCTCAGATTCACATCAGCGGATTATTCCGATACAGATGCGATGATAGAGAAGATAGAAAATAAGATGAAATATCCGGTCATTGTGAAGCCTGTAAATCTTGGATCGAGCGTTGGAATCAAGAAAGCACATGATACGGCGAGTCTTCGCGACGCGATAGATCTTGCATTCACATTTGCATCAAGGATACTTATAGAACCGGCGATCATGAATCTCAGAGAGATCAATTGTTCTGTGCTTGGAGATTTTGAAAAAGCAGAAGCGTCTGAATGTGAAGAGCCGTTTAATACAGATGAAATCCTCAGTTATGAAGACAAATATATCGGAGGCGCAAAGGATTCCGGATCCAAGGGAATGGCGAGCCTCAAGAGAAAGATCCCGGCGGATCTGACAGCCGAGAAGCGTGCTGAGATAAGAGACCTTGCAGTCAGGACATTTCAGAGTCTTGAATGTGATGGTGTCGCGAGAATCGATCTTATGATAGATAAAGATACAGATAAGGTATACGTAAATGAGATCAATACTATACCTGGATCGCTTTCATTTTACCTGTGGGAGCCTCTTGGACTAGGATATAAGGATATGTTAGACAGATGTATAGATCTTGCATTCAAGCGTGCACGTGAAGCAGCACAGGTCACATATGCATTTGATACAAATGTTCTTGCAGGTGTAAAACTTGGCGGCTGCAAAGGTGCAAAGGGCAGCAAATTATAAATGAATGTCAGAAATAAAATGGCTTCCGTCATACGACGGGAGCCATTATTATGAAGTGTCATAAGTAGTCATTTTGGTATGATATTGCGAATTGCCTTTGTATCACACCAGAGCCTGGTTTTTCTTCCATGTCTCTTTCATGATATTTTCAACATAACTTCCGATATGCTTCTTCTCTTCTGGAGAGAGATCATTTGGATAGACAGGTTTACCATATTCAACGATGACATGAGCTTTCTCAACTTTAGGCCAATGGTCTTCCCATACGGCAGCTGAATTATTGATCGTGACCGGGATGATCGGACAACCGGTCTTTGTTGCGACTTTGAAACTGCCTTCATGGAATGGAAGAAATTCACCATCGACTTTGCTTCTCGTTCCCTCGGGGAATATGGCTATAGATATGCCATTATTGATATCATCGATACATTCGAGGATACACTTGAGCCCCTGCTTGATATCATTACGATCTATAAATACGCAGTGAGCTGCTTTCATCCAGTCCTTGACTATCGGTATTTTTTTCATCTGTATCTTGCCCATATATCCGGTCGGGCGAGGAACGCGCTGATAAGTGATTATCGTATCAAAAAAACTGCGGTGATTGATTATATAAAGGACTGCTTTGTCCTTTGGGACATTTTCCTCACCGATAAAATCTGCTTTGGCACCGGAAAGATCTGAAACACACCTAAGACCCCATGTTATATAGGCGAAAACGATACGATCCTGATTTTTTTTACTGAATTTTCCTACGATCATCTCGACAAGCAGGATTGGAAGTCCTATTATACAGAAGAACGTAACATATAGTATCACAATTATAAAACGCAGCATATTGGCTCCTTTGTGATTGTTATTTTGACTGCTCTTTAGTTTATCATTATGTTGGAGGATGTTCAACAGGGGGAAACACAATGATCATACGTAATTCACACTTGATCGATCCAAAGTCCGGAACAGATGGAGCGCGGGATATCAGGATAAATGATGAAAACGGCACGATATCTGATATAAGTACGGCAGGTACGCTTATGCCGGAAAATGAAGAAGAGGTCATAGATGCAGACGGCATCATGGCTGTGCCGGGACTTGTTGATGGACATGTTCATTTTCGCGATCCTGGATTTACTGATAAAGAGGATATTATGACAGGAGCCTGCGCCGCTGCAGCGGGAGGATTCACATCAGTTGTTATGATGGCAAATACGAATCCACCGATAGATAATAGAGAGACGCTTGAGTATGTGATCGCTAAGGGGCGAGGAACGGGGCTTCACCTGTATTCGTCGGCAAACGTGACAGCCGGTATGAATGGCAGTGAACTTACAGATATGGAGACACTGTCGGAGTGCGGAGCGGTAGCATTTACGGATGACGGGAGACCTATAAACGACGAGAGTCTGCTAAGAAAAGCACTTCTTGCAGCCGAGAAGATCAGGAAGCCTATAAGTCTTCACGAGGAAGATCCGGCATATATAACACAGAATGGAATCAATGATGATATAGCGCAATCCGCGTTCGGACTTAAGGGATCACCAAGAGCAGCCGAGATAAGCATGATATGCAGAGATGTCAATATAGCGCGCGATTACGGAGCTGATCTTCTTATACAGCATATAAGCACGGCTGAGGGCGTTGAGCTTGTGCGCAGAGCCAGAAAAGAAGGAATCCATGTTCATGCAGAGGCGACGCCAAACCATTTTACACTGACACAGGATGACGTTCCGAAACACATGACACTTGCAAAGATCAATCCTCCGCTCAGAACGGAACATGACAGATTGGCTATTATAGAAGGTCTGAAGAATGGAACGATAGAAATGATTGCGACCGATCATGCGCCGCATACAAGGGCAGAGAAATCACAACCGATCACAGTGGCGCCAAGTGGTATCATAGGCCTGGAAACATCATTTTCATTAGGACTCAGAGAACTTGTGAATAAAGGTTATATCACGTTTGCTGAACTTATACGGAAGATGAGCATGAACCCTGCAGCGTTCTTTCATCTTGATGCCGGTTATATCGCCGTCGGCGGACCTGCGGATATAACGCTCATAGATGTAAATGCGGAATGGACAGTCAGTGATCATTTCAGGTCAAAAGCATCAAATTCGCCGTATATCGGCGAGAAGATGCCGGGCAGGATAATCAGGACGATATGCGCGGGCAAGACCGTATTCAGGGCAGAATAAGAACGTGCAGAACGGATAAGAACGTGTAGAACGAATAAGAATGTGTAACGAATAAGAACAGGCAGACATATGAGACATATGGAAGCGTGATAACGGGAGATTCAGATGAAGCGTAAAGAGATGGCAAATGTGATTTCACAGAAAGAGATATCTGAGGGTATATTTGATCTGCAGCTCGAAACAGGACTTGCATGCGATGCAGTTCCGGGACAGTTCGTCGGAGTATATCCGCACGAAGGCTCGAGACTTCTGCCGAGACCGATAAGTATCTGCGGCATAGATAAGGGACTGCCGTCACTTAGACTTGTATACAGAGTGGCAGGAGCTGGTACAGAAGAGATATCACATCTGAAGTCAGGAGATTCTGTCGAACTGATCGGGATGCTCGGAAACGGATTTCCTATAGAGAAGGCAATGGACAGGAGATCATTCATAATAGGCGGCGGCATAGGACTTCCACCGCTTCTTGAGACTGCGAAGCATATCAGGGGTGAAAAGAACATCGTCCTGGGATATAGGAACAGTGATACATTTCTTTTAGATGAATTCAGCAAATGTGGAAATGTTACGATAGCGACAGAGGACGGTTCACTTGGGACAAAGGGCAATGTCATAGATGCGATAAAAGAGAACGCACTTAAGGCAGACATAATGTTCGCGTGCGGTCCGATGCCGATGCTCCGCGCTCTTAAAAGATTTGCTGCGGAAAATAAGATCGAGGCATATATATCACTTGAAGAGCGTATGGCGTGCGGTGTCGGCGCGTGTCTTGGATGTGTATGCAGGACGACACATATTGATGATCATTCGCATGTGAAGAATGCACGTATCTGCACAGAAGGACCTGTATTTAATGCTGAAGATGTAGATATCTGACTGATATCTGACGAAAGGAAATATTATGAGGAAACAGCAGCTCGATCATATTCAGGGATTACTTGATGAGATAACAGGGGAAGGACTTACGGCGGGAATCAGCTGCCTTATACATCAGGGTGGAATAGAACAGGGATATTACGAAGCGGGATATTCAGACATTGAGAATCATACCCTGTTCCACAGAAATGCGATATGTCATATGTTCTCGATGACAAAACCGATCACATCAGCGGCGGTCATGATGCTTCTTGAGAGAGGAAAGCTGGATCTTATGGATCCGGTATCAAAATACTATCCTTCATTTGCAGATCCAAAAGTTGCAGAGGGATCAGGATTACGCCCTGCATCAAGAGAAGTAGAGATACATGATCTGCTGAGCATGACATCAGGCTATACATATGGCGGTGCCGATGATGAAGGAATGATCCAGACGCAGCACCTCACTGATGAGATGAATGAGAGACTTA
The DNA here is from genome assembly GCA_018053995.1 of Lachnospiraceae bacterium. GTDB lineage: Bacteria > Bacillota > Clostridia > Lachnospirales > Lachnospiraceae > JAGPKJ01. Next base: position 13,284 of record JAGPKJ010000036.1, read on the forward strand.
CATCAGATGACCCGATGACTACGGCAGAATTCGCAGATCGTATCGGACGCATACCGCTTTCATTTGACCCGGGAACAGATTTCAAATACAGCTACTCGGCAGATATATTAGGAGCTGTAGTAGAAAAAGTGAGCGGGATGAGATACGGTGATTTTCTAAAGGAGAATATCTTTGATCCGCTGAAAATGAAAGATACGGGATTTTATGTGCCGGAAGATAAACTCAGCAGACTTAGTCAGGCATACAGATCAGTAGATGGTAAACTTGTAAGGCTGTCTGAGCCCAATCTTGGCGTACAGATACACATAGATAAAGAACCTGTATTTGAAGCAGGCGGGGCAGGAATCAAGTCAACGATCGACGATTATATGAGATTTACAAGAATGCTCATAGGCGAAGGAGAACTTGACGGTGTAAGGGTGCTCGAACCCGGTACGATAAGATTTATGCGCTCTGCAGGACTTACGGATATGCAGCAGAAAGGCTTCGACAGAGATCACCGTCTTATGCAGGGATATACATATGGCAATCTGATGCGTGTTATGGTAAGACCGGAGATCGCCCAGTCATTTTCCGTAAAAGGAGAATTCGGGTGGGATGGCTGGCTAGGAACCTACATGATGGTCGATCCTGCAAACAGTCTTACATTTGTCATGATGCAGCAGCTTGTCGACGGATGCGCGATGGGTTACATCAGAAAGCTAAGGAATATAATCTACTCTGCGATGTAGACGGTAACTATCTTTGAAACGAAAAGCAGATACGATAGATTAGAAGTAATGAGAGGTTATATCTGAAAGCCAGGAAGGGAAATGCTTTATGAATACTAAAGTAAATATAGCAGGAGTGGAATTTAAAAATCCTGTAATGACTGCATCAGGAACGTTCGGATCCGGGATGGAATACGGGGAGTTCAATGATCTGGGCAGACTCGGTGCCGTAGTCACCAAAGGGGTCTCAAATGTGCCATGGGAAGGCAACCCCACGCCGCGTGTTGCGGAAGTGTATGGCGGGATGCTCAATGCCATCGGTTTGCAGAATCCCGGGATAGACGTATTCATCGAAAGGGATCTCAAATTCTTAAAACAGTATAATACAAAGGTTATAGTCAACGTCTGTGGAAAGAGCATTCAGGACTACATAGATGTTGCCGAAAAATTAAATGATCAGCCGGTAGATATGCTTGAGATCAACGTTTCATGCCCTAATGTGAAGCAGGGAGCGATCGCATTTGGCACAAAGCCGGAGAGCCTCGAAGAGATCACAAAAGAGATAAAAAAGCATGCAAAACAGCCTGTTATCATGAAGCTTACGCCTAACGTCACTGATATCGCCGAGATGGCACGGGCAGCCGAATCAGCCGGCGCTGACGCAATATCGCTCATCAATACGCTGACCGGGATGAAGATAGATCCGGTAAAACGCAGATTTGTTCTTGCAAATAAGACGGGTGGAATGTCAGGACCTGCAATAAAACCTGTCGCTGTGAGGATGGTATATCAGGCATCTCACGCAGTGAAGATACCTGTCATAGGTATGGGTGGTATCTCAAACGCACTTGATGCAGTCGAGTTCATGCTCGCCGGAGCATCAGCAGTCGCGGTCGGAGCCGCAAGCTTCCATGATCCATATGCGGTCACTAAAGTGGTGGACGGAATTGAAGAATATATGAAGAAATATGATATAGACGATGTGAACAGCCTTATCGGCGGAGTGATAGAGTAAGGATAAAAAACTGTGCTGCAGAAATATATGCAGCACAGTTTTTTCGTGTATATAGTAACACGTACTTTTATATACATATAGCTGTTTTCAAAGATAACTGAAACAGTGTTACAGGTTAAGCCTGGGTAGTAGTGGAATCTGTCGTATCATCCGATGTCTTTCCTTCAAGCGCATCGAACTTATCCATTACAGCCTTGTAAGTATCCTGTGAGATCTGTGGAAGCTCTTTGCCCCAGGTCTTTGTCGCCTGATTGTACCCCTTGATGAATGCCTGACGCATATCTTCAAGCTTTGATGTGTCATCACCTGCGAGCGCCTGTGCGAAATCGACTATGCGGTCGGAAGTCTTCTTTACTCCATAATACCCATCTTCTGAAATGTCTTCCTGAGCCTGCTTCTTAGTCGCAGCATCTACTGTGAAATCACCGCTAGACAGGATCTTCCACATATTGTCGCCACTTGCAGAAGCATATGCCGAACCCTGTTTTGATATCATCTGGTTAACGATATCCTGAAGCTGAGCAGTACGTGCTTCAGAATCAGCTTTCATCTGTGAGATGATCGCTTCGCGCTGCAGTTTCTTTGCATCGCTTATTGTAGCTGCAGATGAGATTGCTGCCGAACCATCAGATGGTTCATAGATCACTCCTGAACTGTTGATGGAATCCTTTGATATTTCTTCAGCAGTTGTGGTCTGTTGTCCGGTATCGGTCTGAGTGTCAGCCGTATACGGATAAGATGTTTCATTTGTTCCCGTAATTCCGTTTACGTTCATATTTACCCCTCCTTGGATAAAATTTGTGAGATCAGTAAAGTTGCTACTGACTGTTATCATAACCTATATCGGACAAAAGATAAAGAAAGTTTACATGTTAGACATTAAATTTGTTATAATAATACCTAGTGTTTCGAATGAAATGAGAAACGGAGCAATTCGTGGCATCATAGAAGTAAGTGCAAGTGTAATAAATAAGAGAAAGAACGTAGATTATGGAAAATGAATTGTCGCTTGATGCGTATGCAAAGATAAACCTTGTCCTTGATGTTACCGGCAGGCGCTCTGACGGATATCATACAGTACGCATGATCATGCAGACTATAGGGATACACGATACGCTTACATTTAAAAAAGGTACACGTCCGGGAATACGATTGACAATGAATGCAGGAGATCTTCCGACAGGACAGGATAATCTGATAATAAAGGGAATAAACGCAGCACTTGGATATAAAGATAAAGACCGCTGCATAGAAGATATATCACTGGATATAGACCTTGAAAAGAGAATACCGATTGCAGCAGGCATGGCAGGCGGCAGCACGGATGCGGCAGCCGCTATGATAGCTGTAAATAAGATAGAAAAGCTAGGGCTTAGCTGCAAGGAGCTGCGGGAAGCGGCAGTCCATGTCGGCGCCGATGTTCCATATTGTCTGATGGGAGGCACTGTTCTTGCAGAAGGTATCGGAGAGATCCTGACGCCGCTTCCTGATATTGGTGATGTCTGTATCGTCATAGCAAAGCCGTCCGAATCTGTATCTACAAAATATGTTTATGAGAAGCTTGACAGAGCAGATAATATCATTCATCCTGATATCGATGGAGCGCTTAAGATCATAAGATCCAAAGAAACAGCGACAGATATAAAAGTTACTTCTATGCTGCCGTTTATGGGGAATGTGCTTGAATATGTAACGATACCCGAACACAGGGATATCGACGATATAAAGAATGTAATGGAAGGATACGGAGCGGAAAAAGCAATGATGAGCGGAAGTGGTCCTTCAGTCTTTGGTATTTTCAGAGATAGTGTTGATGCGGCAAAGGCTTGCGATGAGATAAGATCAAGAGGACTTGCACATACAACATTCGTTACCGGGACAGTCTCAAGAGGGAAAGGAGAGACGATCTATGCTTGATCAGAGAGAAGATGAAGGCGAAGAGTTCCTGCCGCTGAGAGACGTAGTATTTTTGAAACTCAGAAGAGCTATACTTACAGGAGAACTTAAGCCGGGTGAAAGGCTTATGGAGATACATCTCGCAACAAGACTTGGTGTCAGTCGTACACCTATCCGTGAAGCGATAAGAAAGCTTGAACTCGAAAGCCTCGTAACGATGCTGCCAAGACGTGGTGCAATCGTAGCTGAGATAAATGAGAAAGGTCTTAAGGATGTTCTTGAGGTCAGAAGAGCACTTGATGTACTTTGTGCAGAGCTCGCATGTGAGAGAATATCTGAAAAAGAGAAGAATGATCTTAGGCAGGCATGTGCTGCATTTGAGAGAGCGACAAAATCCGGAAGCGCTACAGAGATAGCGGCGAAAGATGTATCACTTCATGATATTATCGTCAAAGCAACAGAAAATGACAGATTGATAGCTCTCGTGAATAATCTTTCAGAGCAGATGTACAGATATAGATTTGAATATATAAAGGATGAGACCCAGCATGATCAGCTTGTAAGAGAACATAAATCAATACTTGACGCTATTGTGGCAGGTGACAAGCAGGCGGCATCACGGGCTGCGGCTATACATATAGATAATCAGGAAAAATCAATACTTAACCAGATAAAAATGGAGAAACAGGCATAGAATAATGACTAAAGATGTACTGCTTTCAATGAAAGGCATACAGTTCGGAATAACTGATGACAATGGAAAAGCTGAGGATGTCGATGTTATCACAAATGCTGAATATTATAATCGAAACGGCAGACACTTTGTACTGTTTGAAGAAACACAGGAAAAGACCGGCGATAAGATAAAGAGCATGATAAAGTTCGATGATAAGCTTATGGAAGTCACAAGACGCGGAGCAATAAATACTCATATGATATTTGATATGAGTGCGCAGAATATGAGCGACTACAGTACGCCATACGGATCGATGCTCGTTGGCATAGATACAAGAAATATAAGTCTTACTGAACAGGAGAATAGAATATCTGTACAGGTAGACTATGGTCTGGCTGTCAATTATGAACATCTGTCAGACTGCAGGATAAATATGGAGATATGTCCCAGAGAGTCTTCGGAGATGCTGATGAATAACTGAAGTACTATCTTATTTAACAGATTTCGCGCCGGCTTTTTCCTGAAGCTTTTCAATATTACGCTTCCAAAATCCCTTTTTCTTCTTAGGAACTTCGTTGGTATTACCGTGCATTCCCTTAACATCGGTTATATAGATGCCGCTGACAGAAGCTTTTACTTCCTTCATCACAGGAACGCTGTCGAAGATCTTCTCATCACATATGAGAGACATGACTCTAGGTCCGACCTTTGCTTTTACAATCGGAAGCTTTGTACGCCGCATCATCTTAGGCGTCTGGTCGATGACTGCCTGTGGAAGTCCGGACTCTTTTATTTTCATCTTCTTCTTATCGATGATGAGCATCGTGACGGACTGCTTCATCTGATCTATCTGTGTCTGCTGTTCTTCCTGCTTCTTCTGAGCTTTTCTGCCAAGAAAATATAAAACAGCTATAACTGCTGCTAGAATGATTAATACTATAGCCCAAACTGGCATATCATATACCTCCGTGATCAAAACGTTCGCGAAAATCATTGTAACATCGTTTGATAAGTTAGGCAAGATATAAAGAAGAACAGATGTCAGGAAAAATAAGCCTTTATCGACTGCCGACTATGTGATATCATTGTTAGTGCGTAAAAACGTGAGAGGAGTATACAAAAATGGAACTGACAGAACTCAGAGATCTGTTTCGTAACAAAGAAAAATATGAAGGAAAAGAAGTGACAGTCGGCGGCTGGATCAGAAGCAACCGTGACTCAAAGTCATTTGGATTTATAGTGATGAATGACGGCACTTTCTTTGAAAATCTTCAGATAGTATATAGTGACAAGCTTTCAAATTTTGCCGAGATAGCAAAACTTGGAATCAGCACATCAGTCATCGCAAAAGGAACTATCACAGCAACGCCTGATGCAAAGCAGCCCTTTGAACTGCAGGCATCGGAGATAACTGTAGAAGGAAAGACAGATCCGGATTATCCGCTTCAGAAAAAGAGACATACATTCGAATATCTTCGTACTATTCCGCATCTCAGGGCACGCACAAATACATTTGAAGCAGTTTTCCGCGTACGTTCCATGATCGCATATGCGATCCACAAGTTCTTTCAGGAACGCGGATTTGTATACGTTCATACACCACTCATCACAAGTTCTGACTGTGAAGGCGCAGGCGAGATGTTTCAGGT